>CALFVM010000078.1 GCA_937928665.1 uncultured Candidatus Methylacidiphilales bacterium | reverse complement strand
CGACAGCCCCGCCCGGGAAAAAGAAGGACTCCCCCCCGAAATTCGCGTCATCCAAGGCTCCCCCGACCCCTTCTGGTGCCTGATCGGAAACATCGAGTTCGAGATCGATCTCGTCTCCGGCCAAAAAACCGGCGCCTACTTGGATCAGCAGCAAGAGTATCTCCGCATCGCCCAACTTGCCCCCGGCCGCCGCGTCCTCGACCTCTGCTGCAACCAGGGCGGCTTCGCCCTGCATGCCGCCGCAGCCTGTGCCGCCGAGGTCGTCGGGCTTGATTCCTCCGGCCCCGCTCTCGCCCAAGCCCGCAAAAACGCCGACCACCTTGGCCGACCCATCCGCTGGATCGAAGCCAACGCCTTCGACTGGCTCCGGGCCAACCGAAACGAGCGGTTCGACCTCATCATCCTCGACCCCCCACCCCTCGGGAAAAGCAAAACCGGCACCGCTCCCGCCATGGACGGCTATCGCGACCTCAACCTCCGCGCCCTCCGCCTGCTCAACCCCGGCGGCATTCTTGCCACCTACACCTGCTCCTACCGCATCACCCGGGAACGCTTCGAAGCCATGCTCGCCGACCTCGCCGGAGACATTGATCGGGACTTGCTTCTCCTCCGCCGCGTGGAGCAACCTGCCGATCATCCCATCCTCATGAACTTTCCCGAATCCGAATATTTCCGCGGCACCGTCCTTGAGGTCCTGGCGTGAAGTCACTCCTGCCCGCCTGGTTCTTCGTGCTCGGTCTGGGACTGTTTGACCATGTCGCCCGCTCTCAAACCGTCCAAACCGTTGATGGGGTCACCTTAAATCTGGCCGACCCCACCTGGGCCACCGTCGTCATCTACAGCAACCAACAGGTCCAACGCCAAACCCGCGCCGCCGGCTCCATCTTCGATCCCCTCCAGGGCAAACCCCGCTTCCGCCAAGTCATCATCGTCGACCTCCGCGGCTCCATGGCCAACTGGGCACCCGGTTTCACCATCCGCACCATCCAGCGCGATCTCGATCAGGAAGCCAGCCGCGTCGAACCCTTCTTCAAAGCCAACGGCAACCCCGACAACCCCCGCAACTCCCTTTACGTCGTCGCCGACTTCACCGGAAAAACCTGCGAAGCCCTCGGCTGGGTTCACCCTCTTCGTCAGGAACAAATCCTCTTTTACCCACGCCGCGGCCCTCGCCGCCTCTGGAAACCCCCTTTCGACCCCGACGCCCTCCGCACCGCCGTCCAAGCCGCCATGTAACCGTCACCCCGGTATGACAAAAGGGGTCAGCCGTCAATTCTTGACAACGCATCCAAAAGGGGTCCAAAAGGGGTCTGCCGTCAATTATTGACAACGCGCGTCAGCCCCCTGAATGTTCTGAAATGCCCAGACAACTCCGGTTGGAATTTGCAGGAGCTATTTACCATGTCATGGCGCGGGGGGACCGGCGCGAGCCGATCGTGCGCAGCGACCAAGACCGCCGGGTATTTGTGGAGACGATGGCTCAGGCTTGCCAGCGGGGAGGATGGGGGTTGCACGCCTGGGTGCTAATGGACAATCACTTCCATTGGGTCTTGGAAACACCAGAACCCAATTTAGTCCGAGGCATGGGCTGGTTTATGAATGCTCTGACCCGGCGGATCAATGTGCGCAACGGCCTCTGGGGCCACCTCTTCGGGGACCGTTACAAGAGCATTGTGGTCCAATCCCGCAGTCAAGGCTCAGGACCGGACTACCTCGGGGTGTTGATCGATTACGTTCACTTGAATCCGGTGCGGGCGGGGTTGGTGGATGTCCATGAAGGCAGGGGATTGATCGATTACCCTTGGAGCAGCCTCAGCCAGAGCTATGCGGTGAGTCCCTCGAAGCGATCAGCCTGGCAGTGGGTTGAGGAGGGACTGGCCTGTCAACACCTGGCCGATACCGCGGTGGGCCGACGCGCCTACCTTCGGCATCTGGAAAAGCTGGCAAAGGAGGAAGGTCAAATGGCCGGAATCCGCCAGCCTGAGGGGCGTAGCCTGCACAGCACGCTGCGTCGAGGCTGGTATTGGGGTGGCCAGAGCTTCAAAGAAAAGGTGATGGCAATGGCCTCCAGACAAGCCAAGCCCAGGAGCAGGCACCATCGGTCTGCACCGGAACTCCGCGAGGCCGAGTGCCAACGAGCGGAAAAATGGCTAAAACGGGCCATGCTTGAGATGGGCGTTACCGAAGCCGAACTGAAAGCAAGCCCTGGCAGCCAACGAGAAAAGGTGCTGCTTGCCGCTGTGTTGTGCGCCCGAACAACTTTGTCCCAACGATGGCTTGCCGAGCGCCTGCACATGAAAAGTGCCGCCAATGTCAGCCAACAAGTGCGCCGGGCTTTGAGGCATCCCGCCTTTCAAGCGAAGATCAACGACCTATTGTCAAGATTTGACGGCTGACCCCTTTTGGAGGGCACCTTTTGGAGCTCATTTTCTGGTCAGGCGGCCCGTTTGATTTCTTTGAGCTTCGGAGCGTCCTCGAACTTTTTGTAGAACTCGTCCAGGGGGTAGCAGCCGGAACGGAGCCCGTTGCGAGGCGCGGTGGTGCAGTCGCTGAAGGTGCGGCAGATGAGGCGGGTTTCGATATTTCCGCCATCGGCCGCGTCTTTGAGAAAGGCCGGGTAGGAGAGGACCATGCGCCCGATGCCGATGAAATCGACGTGGCCGTTCCGGAGATGGTATTGCGCGACGTGCGGGAGAAACTCCTGGAGGTAGGAGTAGCCGGAGCCGACGAGGAGGAGCCGCGGATGGGCCTGTTTGAGTTCGCCTACGACGCGGATTTGGCGGGCGACGGAGATGAGGGGATCTTCGTGGGGCTGGTAGCCGTCGGAAGGCGGGTAGGCGGCGGGCCGCTGGATGTGGGGGTTATAGTAGGGGCTGCCGGCGGAAAGGTTGACCAGGGTGACTCCGAGCGATTCCAGCAGGTCCAGGAACCGATGGGGTTCGGTCAGGTCGGGTTCAAGGGGGTTATCCGGGTT
>CALFVM010000077.1 GCA_937928665.1 uncultured Candidatus Methylacidiphilales bacterium | reverse complement strand
TCCAAGACCGAAAAGCCATTGTCGTCCAGCAGACGGGGCAGGTCCCGGCGCAAATCGTAGGGCAGCTTTAATTTTCCCAGACCCAGTTTGATTGACGCTTCCCACAGGCTGGCGACGCTAATGAAGCAGTCATCCGGGTTCTCCACCATGATGGCTTTTGCCTCGGTGCCAAATTTCGGGTCTCCATTCCAAAATCCGATCCACGCATTGGTGTCCACCAGCCAGCTCACATGTAGTCCTTGAAGACATCCAGCGGAGCATCAAAGTCGGGTGCCATGTAGAAGCCGGGGCCTTTGGCGCAGCCGAATCGGGCCCGCTTTTTCTTGGGCGCGGGAATGATTTGTGCCACGGGCTTGCCGTGACGCGTCACTGTGATCTGCGCGCCCTGCTCCACTTCGTCCAACAGTTGAGACAAGTGCGTTTTCGCTTCAAAGGCTCCGACTTCCCGGACTTTCATGTATATAAACTAGTTGAACCGGTTGATTTGTCAAGGCTGGTGCCCGCAGGCAAAACTAAGGCATCTTTAACCGTGAAGCGCACGAAGAACATGAAGGAGAGGCAAAAGCTTTTTGGGGAGGGGAGGGAGAAGGGGCGGAGCGTTGGTGAGAGAGAATGTGGGATTGAAGTGGCACCCCTCTGCCAACACTTCATGGTCTTCACGGTGAAATGGCCTTTTTCAAGATGGTTGCTCGTCAATGCGGGTGAGGGCGACCAGGGCCAGGGCGGCTGGGCTGCGGGCGAGGAAGGTGATCTCCAGCGTGCCGCCTTGGGGCCAGCGGCGGCGCAGCGGCCAGAGCCAGGAGTAGAGGTAGCGTTCGTAGGCCAAGGGGTCGCCGTCGGCGGTGATGGGCACGGGAAGGGTGCGCTCATTTTCGATCCGCGCTGCGGTGGGCCACCAGTCCTGCACTTCGGCTTCCGGGGAGCTTGTTGGGCCCGCTGCTCGAATATCGTGGCGTTCGGGTCGTCCCTGGGCCGGGTGGAAAACCACTCGCCCCAGCACCTCCGCTCGTTGGATAAAACCCGCGCCCCAGAGGAAGGCCAGGGCGCGGCACGGACCGGGCAGGGAAAGTGTCAGTGAGTCCGGGAGCTTTTTTTTGCCTGAATGGAGCCTGGGGTTGCGCAGGACCACCACGTCGCCCCGTGCCTGCGGCGGCAACACCTCGTAGTCAATTCCGTGAAAGGTGTGGCGTCCGCCGGGGAGGTGGAGCAGGGGCAAGTCGCCTAACCATTGATGATGTCGTTCCCGGCATTGGTTGACCAAGCGGCGCAGGGGGACAGGAGAAAAGGTCACCTGGGGATGCGCGGAAAGCCAGGGATGGGGACGGGCCAGCAGGGCCGAGACGAGGTGTCGACGCTTCTCTTCCCCCAACTGGCTCCATGGACTGGCTGGCGCGGACGAGACGGTGGCCGGAGAACTTGGTGGCACGGGTCGGACACCGGGAGGGGATGCGGATGAGGCGCGGGGGCGCAAGTGCGGCTGGACCAAGACCTCCAGGCACTCGCCCATGTGTCCGGTGGCGGCTAAGGATCGCATGTGTTTGATTAAAACCACCGTCGCCAGCCGGGCCACTTCTCGGTCGCCCACGGTCACGGCGGTAATCGGCACCCGCGCCCGGCTGCATCCTGGATGGTCCTGACAGGAGATCAGAGAGATGTCCCGACCCGGCAGGGTTCCCGCCCGGGCCAGGGCCTCGGAAAGGAGCAGGGCGTGTTCGCCAGTCGCAGTCACCCATCCGGTAGTTTTCGCCCATTGCGTGCGAGCTTCCGGCCAACGCCGGGCCAAGTCTTCCCGCTCCACCACCCAGAGCGTTGCCGATTTCCGGGGAAGTCCGGCTTCCCGGCAGGCTTCAAGAACGCCTTCCCAACGTTCCTGCCGGATCGACTGGCTCTTGGGGTCCGGGGTGACAAAGACCAGCCGCCGATGGCCCAGCTCCAGCAGATGGGCCGCGGCCATGCGTCCGATCTCCCGGTTGTGGCCGCGCACGCAACTGGTCCCAGGCCGCGGCGCGTCTCCCATGACCACCGGGATGCGACGGGCCAGGACCTGTTGCAACACGCTGCCGACCATGCCTCCCGGCCAGAGAAAGAAACCGCCCACCCCGGCATCCAAAGCTGCCAGAATCTCGGCATCGATGCGCGTGATGTCGGAGCCGGGAATCGCCCGGCATGGCGCACCGAAGAGCTGGGCCAATTCCCGCGCCTCATCGACCACGCCCGGGATGGTGTCGAGCACACCGATCGGGGCCAAAGCCACCCGGCGCGGGCCCGTCTGCACTCGCCTCCGGCTCAGGCGGACCAAGTGCCCGGCCGCCACCAATTCATTGATGCTGCGGCTGACTTGGGAAAAATCCGCGCCCCAGCGGCGGGCCAACTCCCTCGCGGACGGCAGCGGAGTGCCCGGGGGCAAACCGGATTGTAAAAACTCGGCCTCCAACCGGGAGCGGAGGGCCGAACGACTCATCAAACGATTGTGGCCACAATCATCTGTCAAAATCAAGCCCAGCCCCCGCAGAGCTGGCGAATACTAACGATAGGAATTAATTGGATCTCATGAAACGACTCGCTTTCTGCCTTGCCTTGGGCCTTGCGGCCTGGGCGACGTCCTCTCTGCAAGCTCAGACCGTGCTCTACATTGGAGATACCAATGCGGCCTTCACGTCCTATTTGGGTGGTTTCGGCACAGTGACCTCAACCACAACCGGGAACACGGTCAATGTCACGGACATCTCAACCACGGCGAATGCCTGGTCGGAAGGGATCGGGGGACCCGGGTTCACCGTCAAGCAAGCGTTAGAGACTTTTGATCTCGTCGTCCTCGGACGTTCAGCAGGCAGCGGCACGCTGAATAATGCCACTATCCGGACAAACTGGGCTAATTTGAATGCGCCGATTCTGTCGATCTCACCCTATCAGACGCGCAACGACCGATTGGGCTGGTTTTCTCACACCGGGGCCTTCGATACGACACTGGGCGGATCCGCGGGAGACGATGTGAATGTGGCCACGAATCCGCTGGGATTGACCGTGGGCGCGGCTGACTGGTATGTGCACACCACTACCATTCAATCTCCTTCGGGAAGCGGCAGTGCCGGAGACGGCATCACGCTCGCGTCTTTTAACAGCAATAATACGGGAGGAACGCGTAATGGGCTTCCTGCGGCATTTCTCTGGGAAGTGGGGGATCAGTTTGGCGGTCTGGCTTCCGGAATTCCCGCTCCCGCCCGGCGCGCGTTCTTTGCCTTGAACCAGAATGCGACCGACCTTTCCATGCTGACGGTTGATGGCCAGTCGGCACTGACTGCGACGATCGACTGGGTGATGATTCCGGAGCCCTCCACTTGGGCATTGTTGATTGTCGGAGGTGGGCTACTGGCAGGGGTGGGTCTCCGCCGCAAACGCCAAGCCTGAACAGGGCCAAGTCGTTTTCAAACCCGCCGGAAGCGTCGTGCTCCGGCGGGTTTTTGTGTCACCGCGCGGGCGAATGGACCGTGACGGTTTCCATTGAGTTGAGGAGAGGAGGCATTTTTTGACCGTGAAGAGCGTGAAGCACGTGAAGGGAGAAAGGAGGGTCAGGGGGATAAAGATAGGGTACGGACTGAGCCTCACCCTTTCGTTGGGCAGGTCGGCGGGGTGTTAGAACTCGTTGATTCGGTCGATCAACTGCCGCAACCGGCCATGGTTATGCCGGTTGAAGCTCAAGCAAAGCCGTGGCATCTGGGCCAACTCCGGTTCGTTGATTTCTTCTCTCAAGGCCGGGCAGGCGATCAGTTCGCCCGCGGTGATGATGTCGGCAAAATCATCGCGTAACTGTCGGCGGGCTTCGTCCGGGATGGCCCGGTGCATCCGGAGGACCAACTGGTCGCGCACGTAACGGTAGGAATGGAAGTTTTTGTAAAAGGTGAGGACTTCGGCCCGGGCTTCCTCAATATCCCGGGTGATTTTGAAGAGGTGAAAGTCTTCCGGGGAAATGAGCTTATCGAGCAGAAGATGTTCGCGGAGGTAACGTTCGAAGGTGTGCCAGAAATTGCCCTTGGGCGCATCAATGAAGACGAGGGGAATGATCGGTGCTTTGCCGGTTTGGATGAGGGTCAGGGCTTCGAAACCCTCGTCCATCGTGCCGAAACCGCCGGGGAACAAAGCGATCGCGTGGGAGTTTTTGACAAAAGTCACCTTGCGGGTGAAGAAGTAGGAGAAGTTGATCAGTTTCGGATCGCCCTGGATGACTTCGTTGGGTGCCTGTTCGAAGGGGAGTTTGATGTTGAGGGCAAAGGAACGTTCCCGGCCTGCTCCGGCTTGGCCGGCCCCCATGATGCCGTCACCACCGCCGGTGATGATCATGTAGCCGCTCTCCATCATCAGCCGGGAGAACTCGCGGGCGGCCTGGAACTCGGGGCGGGAGGATGGCGTGCGGGCCGAGCCGAAGACGGAAATTTTCCGAATACCCCGGTAAGGGGCGAAGACCGCGAGGGCGTGCCGGAGTTCCTTCATGGTCTTGTTGAATTGCCGGATGTCGCCAGTGCCGGGCTTGTCCAGGGCCAGGCCGACCACGGTGGCAAGCATCTCGCGGAACTGGTCGGCCTGGGCCGAGATGTCGGCGGCTTTGACCAATTCGTCAATCAGCCGGTCGCACTCGGGCAGGCCGGTGAGCTGCAACTTGGATTTGCTTTGCGTCATGAACGCGACCATGACAGTTTGCGGAGGCCATGGCAATTTCTTTGGACCTGCTGGCGGCCACGGCTGTTCCGGGGGACTTTCGTCCTCGCCCTGGTCCTCTGGGACCGTGGATTCTGACCGCACCGGACGAGGTGGCAGGGTGGCATCGGCGCGTTTTGGGCAGCGGGGCGCGGGCGATTCGAACGGCGACGCTGGGGGCGAACCGACCCGGTCTGGCGGCGGTCGGGCTGGAGGACCGGGTGAATGAGGTCAATTGGACGGCGGCACGGATTGCGGTGGAGGCGGCGGAGGATGCGGACGCGGCGGTTTTCGGCTGGGTTGGCCCGGCGGGGAGCAGGCCGGAGGAAAGGGCGGCGATGTATCGTGAGCAGTTGGGAGCACTGCTAGACGGTGGATGCCGCTTGCTTTTGTTCGAGGGTTTTTCTGACATAAACGACATGGAAACAGCGGTGGAAGCTCTGCGGGACCTGCACCATTGCCCTGCTGTTGTGCTTGGGCCTGGGGAGGCCGATGATGACACTTTGGAAATGTGGCGACGCCGGGCGGAGGGGGTCGGGGCGGATGTTTTTGGTGCCTGGTGGCCCGGCCCCGGTGGCCTTCAACCGGACTTCCCAGTGGTCGCGTTGGCGGAAGGACTGCCGGAACCTGGCGGGGCGGGGTTGTTCTTTGCCGGCTCGGGCGTCGGCCCGGACGAACACCGGAACTGGGTTGCGCAGTTTCCGAGGGTGGGGCAGTGAAACTGACTGCGGCAGGAGAGTCCACCACCGCAGGGGTCTGGGTGGTGCTGGCGGTGATACTGGGCATGATCCATTTTTGGGTCGCGGAGGGTGCCTACCGGGTGGCAGAGAGTTTTGATGTTTGGGAGCTTTCCGACTTCAGTGAGCGGATCACCTGGCCGGCTTCGTGGGTGTATGGCAAGGCCGAGGCCGGGCAAGTCCGGCAGGTGCTCTACACCGCAGCCGCTTCAGTTCCGGCGGCGGAAGAGGCGTCCGTTTTCCTGCGCGACTTGGACCAAAAATTCGGGAGCGTTGAAGCGTGGACCGAACAGTTGTGGGAATGGTTCCAGGCCAGGGAGTTGACCGCAGACGTGCCGATGTCAGTGAAGTATTTGATTTATGGAGGAACCAGTCTGGCCTGGGGTTTGTTCTTTGGCCTGCTGGGCTACCCCGCCACCCGTAGCGTGATTACGGCTTTGCCCGAACGTGCCAAGGCTCCGGCATGACTCCGGCCACCTGGATCACGATTTTTCGTCTTGCCATGGTCCCGGCTTTTGCCGCCTGTGTGATTGCTTCCGGGCGGGAGGCGCCCGGGTCGGAGAGCCAATTTTTCTGGCGGGCATGGGCACTTGGTTGTTTTGCTGCGGCTTCGATTTCGGACGCCATTGACGGGTATATCGCCCGGCGATTTGGTCAGGAAAGCGCACTGGGTGCTTTTCTTGATCCGCTAGCGGATAAACTCCTGCTCGGGACGGCCCTTTTGTTGCTCACGTTTGGTCCGGGTTGGGACGGGGAACATCTTCCCTGGTGGATGTTCGGACTCGTGGTCTTCCGGGACGCAGCGACCATCGGAACAATTGGCTGGTTGCGCTTGCGAAAGATCGAGGTGGCCATTCGCCCACATTGGACGGGAAAGCTTTCCACTTGTTTGATTATGGCCATGGTCGTGGTCTGGATGTCTGGCTGGTGGCCCGGCCTGCGTCTCTGGCTGGTGGTGCTGGCTGCGGCCAGTGTCGTGGCCAGCACGGTTGTCTATTTTCGCCAGGGTATTCTCCTGGCCCGCACTTCCTGATGAATCCGGACTCGCCACGAACAATCGCCCTGGTTGGTCGCCCGAACGTCGGCAAATCCGCCCTTTTTAATCGGCTGGCGGGGAGGAACGTTTCGATTGTTCATGATCGGCCTGGAGTCACCCGCGACCGGCTGGTGACTGACGTCCGGCTGGGTGGCCATGCGGCCACACTGGTTGACACCGGTGGAATTGGGTTGGGTGACGCGGAGGGTTTTGACCAGGCGATCCGGCGCGAAGTGGATCTCGCCCTGGCGTCGGCCAGCGCGGTTATCTTTGTGGTGGACGGGCGGGAGGGCATTCACGTGCTGGACCGTGAAGTCGCCCGGCTCCTGCGGAAAGCGAGCCTGCCGGTTTACGTTGCCGTCAACAAACTGGACCTTGACACCATGGCAGGCGAGGCTGAAGCCTTCCGCCCGCTCGGCTTTCCCGAGATCATCCCGATCTCTGCGGCCCATGGGGTAGGGATTCGCGATCTGGTGGAACGCATCACGACCGGCTGGGAGCCCGAGGCCAGTGAACAACGACGGGAAGCTCCGGTGCTGAAAGTCGCGCTGGTCGGGGTGCCCAACGCAGGCAAATCGGCACTGGTCAACAGCCTCCTCGGTCAGGAGCGGGTCATCGTCTCGCCCGTGGCCGGGACGACGCGGGATTCTGTGGATGTCCCCTTCACCGTGGGTGATGAAGCCTGGTGCCTGATCGACACTGCCGGAATGCGGAAGCGGGCCCGGGTCCACGATGCGCTCGAGGCTGCCACCACTTCACGAACCGCCCATGCCATCAATCGCTGCGACCTCTGCGTGCTGGTCATCGACGCGGTTCGTGGAGCTGGGGTCCAGGAAAAGAAAATCGCCGGTCTGGTGCGCGAGGCCGGGAAGGCTTGCGTCATTTTCATCAACAAATGGGATCTGGCTGAGGCCGGGCTCAAAGCCGGATCGGCTGCGGAAAAGCAGGCCCTGCGGGAGAGCTACGAGCAGGCGGTGCGGCGGCAGCTCTTTTTTCTCGATTATGCCCCCGTCGTCTTCGGCAGTGCCTTGGAATCCCGCGGGGGACGGCGCCTCCTGGCGCGCCTTGAGGAGGTCCGCCGGGCGCGCTTCACCCAGGTGGGCACCGGCGTCCTCAACCGCCTCCTGGTCTCCGCCCAACGCGCCCGCCCGCTCAAGCGCGTCCGCGGGGGCGGTGGGAAAATCTTTTATGGAGCGCAGCTCCGGCGTGAGGATCTCCCGTGCCCGACGTTCGCTCTCTTCGTCAATCGTGTGGGCGCATGGGATGAAGGCTACGGCCGTTATCTGGAGGGGTTGTTGCGAAAAAAATTTCCCTTTGACGGCTGCCCGATCCGGTGGGAGATCCGCGAACGCAGCTCGTCTTCCGACCGAACCGGACGAGGCCGAAAGCCGGTGGAGAGCGGCTTGAGCGAAGACTAAGTTTCCGGTGACTGGTGGGGAACTGCAGAGTCGTGAGATTGTCACGCGATCCCGCTTTCCAAGCATCACGCACTCGGCTAACCAAAGTGACATGGTTTTAGTGAACACCGAAACCGTTCCAGGCCGACAGATCCTCGAAGTCAAAGGGCTGGTCCAGGGCAATACCGTTCGGGCCAAACACGTGGGCCGGGACATCATGGCCGGCTTGAAAAATATCGTCGGTGGCGAACTCAAGGGCTACACCGAGCTGCTGACCGAATCCCGCCGGGAAGCCACCGCCCGGATGATGGCTCAGGCTCAGGAACTCGGTGCCAATGCTATTGTCAACGTACGCTTTGCCACCAGCTCGATCAGTGCCGGGGCAGCCGAACTCTACGCCTACGGCACTGCGGTGGTCCTTTCTGAATAAAATCCTCGACAGGTCCAGCCGTGATTGAACTCCTCATTTTCCTCGGCCTCATTGGGATCGGCTTCGGCGCGGGCCGCTGGAACGAGACCCGCCACCTCCGCTCCCTGGCCGAGCGCGAGGCGGCTCTCCGCGATATCATGGTGACCAACCTGCGAACCCTGCCGGAAAATTGGACGGTAACCCGGGCCGAGCTGGTTGCGGCCAACGTCGTTATCGCGCTCGACTATTTCAAGACCATCGCGGCTTCACTCAAAAGCCTGCTTGGCGGAAATCTCGGGGCGTTCGAGACGTTGACCGACCGGGCCCGACGTGAAGCCACCGTGCGGGTATTGGAAGAGGCCCGTGCTCTCGGTGCTAACGCGGTCTGGAACCTGCGGATCGAGACCGCCGTTCTCGGCCACGGCGATAAACCGTCCGGCATTGAACTCATTGCCTACGGAACGGCGGTCCGCGCGGAATGAGTGGCAAAGGGGACTCGGTCTTTGACGAGCCTCAGTTTCAGCCTCAACGACGTTTGCCCCCCGCCCAAGAAGGTGTCCCGAACGCTGCCGAGACACCGCGCGGGGATGACTGGGACGCGATCCGGGATGGTGCCGTCAACGAGCCGTTCTTCGCCGGGAAAGTACCCGGCGAAACCTTTCCCCAGTGGCTGGCCCGGAAGGAGGCAGGTGTCTCCGCCGATCGCGCCGCCCTGGCCTGTCTTGCTGCGGGCCTCGTTGGAGGTTGCTTCGCTATCGTTGGGGCGTTTCTCGCCCACCTCTTCGGGGTCAGAGGTTCCGGTTTCGGCCTGTTCTACCTGTGTGCGTTTGGCCCGGCCTCGGAAGAATTGCTGAAAGTTTCCGGGCTGATTTTTCTGTTGGAGAAGCGCCCCTATCTGGTCCGGAGCGGTCCACTTTTGCTTGTGGCCGGACTGCTGGCGGCCCTGGTCTTCGCTTCGGTCGAGAACGTGATTTACACGCGGATTTACGTGGTGCCGGATGACGTGAGGAATTGGAGCCTGTTTGTGGGATTCCGCTGGATCGTCTGCACGTTGCTCCACGTCTCCTGCTCACTGATCGCTGCCCTTGGCCTGCTCAAAGCGTGGAGGCTGGCCCGCTCCCTGGCTGTCCCCTTCAGCATGGAAACCGCCTACCCCTTGTTGGTTTCCGCCATCGTGTTTCATGGGTTCTACAACTTCGCCGCCTGGCGTTGGCTTGAACCGTTCCTCACCCCATGACCCCGGGAATCCCCCGGGAGGGCGAACCTCCGTGTGAGCCGAAGTTACCTTCAGGTCTCGACCGGATCGCCGAACTCAATATCGAGGTTTCGGGCGAGGCGGATGGCGTCGGCGGGCAGTTGTTTCTTTTTGCCGAGGATGGTGTCGAAATCGCGGAGTTGGATTTTGCCGTCGACCAGCGCAACCATGCAGCCGGTGTCGCGGTGGTTGAGGGCGAGAACAGCGAACTCGCCCATCCGGCTGGCAAGGAGGCGGTCGAAGTGGGTGGGTGCCCCGCCGCGCTGGACGTGGCCAAGGACGGTAAGGCGGACTTCCTGGTTAAAGCGTCCGCGTCCGGATTCCTGAAGGCGTTCCATGAACGTCTGGCCGGAACAGACACCTTCGGCGACGATGACGGTGCTGTTGTTATGCTTGCGTTCGATTCGGCGGGTGAGGGCGTTGATAATGCTTTCCATGTTGTAGCGGTATTCCGGGATCACAGCGACTTGGGAACCGGTGGAAATGGTGCTCATCAGCGCGAGGTAGCCCGAGCCCCGGCCCATGACTTCGATAATAAAACAGCGCCGGTGGGAGGCGGCGGTGGCCTTAATCATATCAACCAAATGAATAATGGTGTTCAGGGCGGTATCGACGCCGATGCCCATATCGGTGCCGTAAAGGTCATTATCGATCGTGCCGGGCAGCCCAATGACGGGGAAACCGAGCCCGTCAATAACTTTTGCGCCAGTGAGGGAGCCATCACCGCCGATGACGATGAGTGCCTCGATCCCCTGCTCGCGCAGAATGCGGATGGCTTCTTCCGGGCCGCCGGGATCGAGCATGCGCTGACAACGGGAGGTTGCCAGCATGGTGCCGCCGTCCCGAATCCGCCCGCTGACCTGGAGGTGGCCGAGGGGAACGAATTCCCGGTCGAAAATGCCCTGGTATCCGTTTTGAATGCCAATGACTTCATTGCCCAGGTTCAGGC
>CALFVM010000076.1 GCA_937928665.1 uncultured Candidatus Methylacidiphilales bacterium | reverse complement strand
CCGAAAGTGGGGTTGTGGGATTTGATTTGGGAAGGTCGGCGGTCCGGGAAGGAATCGTTCCGGCTGTACAAAAAGGTGCCCCGGCTCGGGGCTGAGGAGTTGAGTGATGAACCGTGAGTTTTTACCGTTTTCGAAGCCGTCGATAAGCGAGGAAGCGATTGCGGAGGTGGTGGCCTGTCTGCGGTCGGGTTGGATTACCACGGGGCCGCGGACGCAAAAGTTTGAGGAGATGTTGGGTGAGTATTTTGGGGCGGAGGGCGTGCAGGTGTGCTCGTCGGCAACGGCCGGGCTTTTGATGGCGTTGCTGGCACTAGATCTGGAGCCGGGGGATGAGGTGGTGACGAGTCCGCTGACGTTTGCCGCGACACTGAACACGATTGTATTGGCTGGGGGGAAACCGGTTCTGGCGGATATTGACCCGGCGACTTATAACCTTTGCCCGGGAAGATTGGCCGAGGCGATCACGCCGCGGACGCGGGCGGTGGTGCCGGTCCATTTTGCGGGACGGGCTGCCGATCTGGAGGCGATTTATCGTCTGGCAGAGGCGCGTGGGTTAAGGGTGATTGAGGATGCGGCCCATGCGATCGGGACGGAGTATCGGGGGAGGAAGATAGGGAGTTTCGGCGACACGCAGGTTTTTTCATTTCACCCGAACAAGAACATGACCACGGGGGAGGGAGGGTGCGTGGTGACGCGGGATGCGGGGATGCGGGACCGGATTATGAAGCTGCGGTTTCACGGAATTGACCGGAACGCCTGGGACCGGTTCAGCAAGCGGGGGCTGCCGCACTACGATATTGCTTTGGCAGGTTACAAGTTCAATTTGATGGATATTCAGGCTGCGCTTGGTCTGCATCAGCTTCCGGCACTGGATGGTTTTTTGGAGAGGCGAAAGATTCTGGCAGCGCGATACGAGGAGCGTCTGGCGGGGGTGGCCGGATTGAGGCTGCCTCCGGGCGAGCCGACGGGGGACCGGCATGCGTGGCATTTGTTTGCGCCCAGAATTGAGTCGAGGGCGGGGATGGACCGGGATCGATTCATGGAGGCGTTGAAGGCGCGGGATGTTGGGACGGGACTTCACTACCAGGCGGTGCACTTGAGTTCCTATTACCAGGAGCGGTGGGATTTTCGCCCAGGACAGTTTCCGGCGGCTGAAGCGGTTTGTGCGGAGATTGTGAGTTTACCGCTGTTCCCCGATCTGTCCGAGGCGGATCAGGACAGGGTGATTGAGGCCGTGCGAGGGGTTTTGGGCGGGTAGCGAGGGAGGGGTGGGGCCCGGTATGGTTTCCGCTTGCGCCCGGCCCGGGCCTGTTCATCCTACCGCCGTGTCCGACTTCGGCAGGCATCTGCAACTTTTCTCCGGTTCGGCCAACCGTGCGCTTGCCGAAAAGATCGCCAGTTATATCGGCGTCGAGCTGGGGTCGGCCCAGGTGACACCGTTTCCGAATGGAGAGACGTTCGTCAAATTCAACGAGAACATTCGGGGCGGGGACGTTTTCATCATCCAGCCGACGTGTCCTCCGACCAATCATCATCTGATGGAGTTGTTTATCATGATCGACGCGGCCCGGCGGGCGAGCGCGGACCGGATCACGGCGGTCATTCCGTTTTATGGATATGCGCGGCAGGACCGGAAGGATCAGCCCCGGGTGCCGATCACGGCTAAGCTGGTGGCCAACCTGCTGGTGGCTTCCGGGGCGAACCGGGTGCTGACCATGGATCTGCACGCCCAGCAGATTCAGGGTTTTTTCGATATTCCGGTGGATCATCTCTACGCGGCGCCGGTCTTTTATGACTATCTGAGGAAGAAGGAATTGAAGGAGCTGGTGGTGGTATCGCCTGATGTGGGAGGGATGAAGATGGCCGCGGCCTATTCCCAGGTGCTGGGGGCGGGCTTGGCGATTGTGGCCAAGCGACGGGTTTCGGCGACGGAGATTGAGAATCTTTATGTGGTGGGCGACGTCAAGGACCGGGACGTGCTCATGGTGGATGATATGACCGAGACGGCCGGGACGCTGACGACCGCAGCCAAGACGCTGAAGCAGGCGGGAGCGCGGACGATTTATGCCGGGGTTTCGCATGCGATTTTGAACGAGATGGCACTGCAGCGTCTCAAAGGCTCGGATGTCCAAGAGCTGATCACGACCGATTCGACCCCGATCCGCGACACGGACGGACTCCCCATCACGATCCTCTCGGTCGCCCCGCTTTTGGGCGAGGGCATCAAACGGATCCACTATGGGGAGAGCGTTTCGTCGCTTTTTGAGGTAGAAAAGGGCAAGCGTCTGAAGATGTGATCGTTGTGTTGATGCGGAGCCTGTCTGAGCAAAGGGCTTCCATTGGCGGACTTTGGCATCAAACGTGCTTCCCTTAAGAACCCCTGCCGGAGGAACGAGGCCGCGTCGTCTGGTTCCAAGGCAGGGTCTGTCGCCGGGCCGGTTGACCGGGTCGGTGATGGAAACCAAGTCTGATAACACCCAACCTGAAAAACTATGGCTAAATACAAACTCGAATACATCTGGCTGGACGGGTACACCCCGGTTCCCAATCTTCGCAGCAAAACCACCATCAAAGAGTTCGACAGCTTTCCGAAGCTGGGGGACCTCCCGATGTGGGGGTTTGACGGCAGCTCGACCAAGCAGGCCGAAGGGCGATCCTCCGACTGCATGCTCAAGCCGGTCGCTTGTTTCCCCGATACGACCCGGAAAAACGGCGTTCTGGTCATGTGCGAGGTCATGATGCCGGATGGCACCACGCCGCACCCTTCCAACACCCGTGCAACCATCTTGGATGATCCGGACGCTTGGTTTGGTTTTGAGCAGGAATACTTTTTGTTCCAGGATGGTAAACCTCTGGGCTTTCCCTCTGACGGTTTCCCCAATCCCCAGGGCGAATACTACACCGGGGTCGGTTTTAAGAACGTCGGCGACATCGCCCGGCAGATTGTTGAAGAGCACCTCGATCTCTGTCTGGACGCCGGGATCAATCACGAGGGGATCAACGCGGAAGTGGCCAAAGGCCAATGGGAGTTTCAAATCTTCGGCAAAGGTTCCCGGACGGCGGCCGATCAAGTCTGGATGGCCCGTTATCTTCTCATCCGGCTGTGTGAGAAGTACTGCGTTGATGTGGAGTTTCATTGCAAGCCGATCCGCGGCGACTGGAATGGCTCCGGGATGCACACGAACTTTTCGACGAAATACCTGCGCGAGGTTGGGGGCAAGGAATACTTCGAGAAACTCATGGCCCAGTTCCAGAAGAACATGGACGAACACATTGCTGTTTACGGTCCGGACAATCACTTGCGTCTGACCGGTCTTCATGAAACCCAGGCCATCGACAAGTTCACCTACGGTTTGGCCGACCGCGGCTCCTCGATTCGAGTCCCGCACAGCTTCGTCAATGCCGGTTATAAAGGCTACCTGGAAGATCGCCGCCCTAACTCCCAAGGTGATCCCTACCAGATCGCCAGCCGGATTCTCAAGACGATTTCTGAGGTGCCGACTCCCTAAATCTATCTGGCAGAGTAGGTTGTTTGACGGGCCGCCCCTTTCCAGGGGCGGCTCTTTTTAAGAAGCAACCCATGGCTCACGGTTTGACGGGCAAACCCGCGGTTTGGGCACGCGATACACGATCTATAGGGGGAGGTCGTTTGCCGTGCTGCGAGCCTTGCCTGGGTGTTGGAAATCCAGACGACGAAGCGTGCGGGGTGGCTCGGCTTAAGCAAGAACAGGCCCGAGTTTTTCTTGCCGGGCCTCGGAAAGGGTGCTTGCATCCTGACGACTTTGCGATTAACTAAATGTAATTCATCTGAAAGGCTACCCATGAAAGCATCCCCCAAATCCGGCTTCACCCTTATTGAGCTACTCGTTGTCATCACGATCATTGGCATTTTGATTGGAATTGCTGTCCCGACCATTGGCAGTGCGCTTGATCGGGCCAATCAGATGAAGGACCTCAGCAACATCAAGCAGACCGGAACCTTGTTGTTCGTGAATGCCAATGACAACAATGGCCAATTTTTCAACCGGGGCAGCACGACTTCGGAGATGTTTCTCGAACTCTGGAAAGACGGAGGCATTGCCACTGCAGCGGTCTTGGGGGGAACGGGGTTGCCGTCCATTCCCGACCCAGACACCGCAATTCCGGCAGATGCGATCGCCTGGCAATACGTTAAAGGTTTGAAAACCAGCTCAAACCCGAATATGTCGGTTTTGATTTCCTACGGTCCCCTCACCGACGTCGTTGCGCTGACGAAGAAAGATGGTGCCAGCGTGGCGACCTTTACGGCTGAAAACAGTCTTTGGGGTGACAAGGTTGTGCTGGCCTATTACGTGGGTGGCAATGCGTCCCGGTTGACTCCGGACAAGGATAAAAAGGTTCAATTCACCCAATCCGACATCACGGTGGATACATCGGTGGTTCAGTTGCTCTCCCGTTGATTCTCTTTGCAATGAAGCGGGCACCGAAAAATCGGTGCCCGTTTTTTTTGCCCTGACCAGTTGGGCAGCACCTGAGGAAAGGTCAGGACTCCTTCCACTTGAAGGTTGCCTCAGCCCAAGCATGGGTTTAACAAGACCTGATGCGTTGCTTGCGAGTTTTTGTCGGGGTGTTGTTGTGTGCCGGGTTGTTTGGGTGTGGTAAGGGTGATTCTGAACCGGAGGCCAAGATTGGGTTTATCGCCGAACTGACCGGGGAGATGCCGGCGGTCGGTGCCTCCAGCCGGAATGCTGCGACGATGCGGGTGGAGCGGCTGAACCAGGAGGGGGGGCTGAAGCTTCCGGACG
>CALFVM010000075.1 GCA_937928665.1 uncultured Candidatus Methylacidiphilales bacterium | reverse complement strand
CACGAGCGGGGGGGATCGGGGGCGGTGGCCGCGGATATCGACGGGGACGGTGCCCCGGATTTGGTGTTGGTGAATGACACGGGAGATGTGGTGATTTTGCGCAATGCCACGATGGCGGCGCGGGTACCGGAGGAGCATCCGACGCTTGATTTGCAAAGGCTGGGGGCGATGCGACGGATTGCGGTGTCAGGTGGGCCGGTGGGTGCGGAGGTGGAGTTGCGTGATGAGGCGGGGAAGGTGCTGACGCGGAGGGGTCTGGCGGGAGGTGCGTTGCCGGGCAGTGGGGTGAGGGATCGGATGACGCTGGTGGTGCCGACGGCCGGAAAATACCTGATTTCGGTGAAGGAATCCGAAGGCAGGGAGCGGAAGGTGGCCGTGGATGCCACGGGGGCAGGTGAGATCAAAGTTGACTTGGACAAGCCATGATCGGGTGGGATGAAGGAATGGTGCCGGGTCTGGCGGTGGTGCCGATCATCACGACGGCAGGAACGGCCTTGTTGCCGGCGATTCTGGGAGCCTAGGCGGCGTTTTTTGCCTTGTTATTGAAACCGCGCGAACTGTGGGCGGCCTGCCGAAGAAGGCCCTGGATTCCGATGGCGGTGTTAGGCCTGGCGGCAGGGGTGGCGGCACTGGTGATGTGGTGGCCGACTCCGGAGACAGGCGGGAGCGGGCGTCGGGTGGCGGCGACGCCGGGAGAGATTGATTGGACCCGGGTCGCCCTGGAAATGATCCGGCAGGGACAGGGGACAGGGAGGTTGGTGGCGGAGTCAAGCGGGTTTGCGGGGACGTTTCCGGAGCATCCGGCGATTTTCAGGCAGGACGTGGCGCGAACCGGCCATGCGGGAGGGAAAGTGCCGGAGCGGCTCACGCCGGCGTGGACGTTCCACCCGGTCTATCGGGATGGAACGGGGCAGTTGGTGGAGGATAGTGAGGCGATGATTCTTTCGAGTCCGCTGGTGAGTGGGGGGGTGGTCTATGGGGCTTCGTGCACGCTGGATCCGCCGGAGAATCTGGGGAGTATTTTTGCGGTGGAACTGGCCACGGGCCGGTTGTTGTGGACGTTTGACAAGATTGATGGGGAGGACATCAAGGGTTTCTTTTCCTCTCCGGCTTTGTCGCCGTGCGGGACCTTGGTGATCGGGCAGGGGTTGCATCCGGGCACGCATTGCCGATTGATTGCTTTGGATGCGCGCACGGGGGAGTTGAAGTGGACGGTGAAGACGGAACTGCACATTGAGAGTTCACCGGCGATTGCCGATGGAGTGGTGGTGGTGGGATGCGGGGCGATCGAGGATCCGAGGACGCGGAGGCCGACGGGTCATCCGGGTTATGTGCTGGCGGTGGATGTGGCCACGGGGGAGGTGTTGTGGCGGGAAGATTTGAATGATCCGGAGAGTTCGCCGGTGATTGTGGGTGAGCGGGTGTTTATCGGCAGCGGGTTCAATGGAAACGCTTTGGCGGCACTTCAACTGAGAGTGGATACGGGAGGCAAGCCGCGCCGGGTGTGGAAGACCCCGGCCCCTCATCCGGTGACCGGGGCGGTGACCTATCATCAGGGATTGGTTTATGCCGGAGGCGGGAATGGGGATTTTGTTTTCCGGGACCCGCGCCCGGCCGGGATGGTGATGGCACTGGAGGCAGAAACAGGCAGGCAGCGGTGGATGGTCCGGATGCCGGATGCGGTGTTGGGGGCGATTGCGGTGAGGGAGGGGCTGATGGTGGTGCCGGTGGCGGATGGATCAGTGATGGGCCTGGATCCCGCGACGGGACGGGAACTTTGGCGGACCGAGGTGCACCGGGGATCTCCGGTTTTGGCCGATCCCGCTTTGGCCGGAGACCGAATCTTTGCGGTGAGCCGGGACGGATACCTGGCGGTGTTGCGGGCGTCGGATGGCGCACTGATGGAGCGGCACTTCATCAATGATCCGGATCGGCCTGGGCCGAACGGGCTTTGTCTGAGCGGGCCGACGGTGGCGGACGGCTGGGTGGTGGTGGGGAGTGAGACGGGCGGGTTGCGGGCGTTCCGGGCAAAGGAATGAAGCGTCCGGAACTTATCCCTTTGCGGGATGCCACCATCCTGAAGGAAGCCGGGGGGAAGGCATCACGGTTGGCTCAACTAATTGCGGGTGGTTATCCGGTTCCGGACGGTTTTGTCGTGACGACAGAAGGGATTCGTCGGTCAGCTTCAGACAAGGCATGGAACGGGAAGCTGGAGGAGTGGATTGCGGAGGCATGGCGGGAAATGGGCTCGCCTCCGGTGGCGGTTCGTTCTTCGGCCACGGCGGAGGATTCGGGAGATGCCTCGATGGCGGGGCAGTATGAGACGTTTCTGAATTTACGAACGGAAGAAGAAGTGGTGGAGGCGGTGGCGAAATGCCGGGCGGCGGCAGGTTCCGAACGGGCGACGGCGTATTTACGACAGCGTGGCTTGGAGCCGGAGGACAGTGCGATGGCGGTTTTGGTGCAGAAGATGGTGGCGGCAGATGTGGCTGGGGTGGCTTTTTCGCTCGATCCACGGACCGGGGATGCGGGGGTGGTGGTGATTGAGTCGGCGTGGGGTCTGGGCGAGGCGGTGGTTTCGGGGGCGGTCCAGCCGGATGTGTTTCGGGTGGATAAAGATGGGGAGAGGGTTGAGGTGATTCCGGGTGAAAAGTGCGTGTGGTTCAACCCGAAGGCGATGGGGAAAGAGCCGGAACCGCTGGATGAGGGGAGGAGGAGAAAGGTTTCGCTGACTGACGCTCAGGCGGTGGAGGTGGCGCGGTGGGCGGTGAGATTGGAGAAGGATGCGGATGGGCCAGTGGATGTGGAGTGGGCCTATGAAGGAGGTCAATGTTTCCTGCTGCAGGTGCGACCGGTGACGGCCTCGGGAGGGAGCCAGGCGGTGACGGTGAGGCATGTGGTTAAGGAGTTGCGCGAGGCTTTGGCCAAGGGAGAGGGTCCCTGGGTGCGGCACAATCTTGGGGAAACGTTGCCAAGGCCACGGCCTTTGACGTGGAGTGTCATGCGACGGTTCATGTCGGCCAGGGGCGGCTATGGCGCGATGGTGCGAGAGGCGGGATTCTCCCCTTCAGCAAGGCTGGGGGATGAGAGTTTTCTGCGGTTGATTGCGGGTCGGATTTACATGGATGTGGAGCGTGCGGTGGAGATGTTGGAGGAGGGGCACGGATTTGGATATGATTCGGAGCGGCTGCGGCGGGATCCGGGTGCGGCCCAGGACGCACCAACCCGGCCGAGGGGCGGATGGGGGGCGCGGCGGAAGGCGGTGGCGTTGCACGAGCGGGTGAGGCGGCGTTGTCAGAGGTTGGCGCGGACGTTGCCGGATGAGTTAAGGGGGAGGGATTTCCCGGAGTTTTTGGGATGGTGCGAGGCGGAAGAAGGCCGTGCTCTGACAGAAGATGGGGAGGAATGGGTGAGGCTGTGGCAAGAGCAGGAAACGCGGGTTTGGGATGAGTTTGGAGCCCGGGCGTTTTTGCCGACTTTGGTATTGGCGAGCGCACTGGGACGGTTACGGGAGGTGTTGGCCAGGCATTTTTGGCGCGAGGACACGGAGAGGTTGATCGAGGTGCTCTCAGTTTCGCATGAGGGGGATAGTGCCGTGAAGTTGCAGGCAGGTCTGCAGGCGTGGGGTCGGGGCGGGATGCGGGAGGAGGAGTGGATGAAAGTGTTCGGAGACCGGGGAGCCGGGGAGATGGATTTGGCGGAGCCGCGTTGGCGCGAGCAGCCGGAGGCAGCCCGAAAGGCAGCGCGGGCGGCGGCAGAGGGTGGGGATGTATGGGAGCGGCACCGGCACCGGGTGGAAGAGGCGCGGGCCTTGGAGGAGAGGTTGTTATCGCAGGTGGAAGGGGAGGCAAAGTCAGAGGTGGCGACCACGCTTGCGGAGGTGCAGGCGTTGTTGCCTTTTCGGGAAGATGCAAAGGAGGTGCTGATGCGGGGACACGGGTTGCTGCGGACGTTGGCTCTGGAAGCGGGGCGACGGTTGGGGATTGGGGATCAGGTTTTTTATCTGGACCGGGAGACCCTGTTTGCAGCGATGAGGGCGGGGCGGGTGGATTGTGGAGGGGTGGAAGCCAGGGAACGCGAGTGGCGGAGCTGGGGTGATCTGGAGCCACCGGGATTTCTGGATCATGAGGGTTTGGTTGGATGGGAGAACGGGAAACGGGCCAAGGGGGCTCCGGGTGTGCGTTCTCTGACCCGCGGGCGGGCCGGTGGACCGGCCTTGGTGTTGGAGCGGCCGGAGGACGGAGCGGATGCGCCTGCGGGATTCGTTCTGGTGTGTCCGAGCACGGATACGGCCTGGACACCTTTGTTTGCCCGGGCTTCGGCCCTGGTTTTGGAGCGGGGTGGGATGTTGTCGCACGGTGCAGTGGTGGCGCGGGAGATGGGATTGCCCGCGGTGGTGATGGAAGGGGCGTGTCGGAGGTTTTTCGGGGTGCCGTGGTTAACGGTGGATGCGGACTCGGGGACGGTGGTGGAGGGTCGCGATCCAAAGCCGGATGTTGGGCTGGAGGATGAGGAGCGGGTTCTGCCGATTCCGCCGCCAGCGGATCGGGAGGTGCGCTGGCAGCGGCGGGCAGGTTGGGCAGCGGCGGGGTGGGTGGTGGTGCTTGTGTTGGGTTGGGTGCTCCCCGGGGAATGGCTGGCTTATCCGGCGATGCGGTTGGGGGATCTCTTGCTGTGGCCGGTTCTGCGTGAGTTGGGGATGGCCGGTGGGGTGGCGGCGATTGCGGTGTTGACTGCGGGGGCGGTGCTAGGGGTGCAGGCGGTGTTGACGGATGTGCCGCGGTTGCGTGAGGCGGCGCGAAGGGCGGAGAAGCACCGGAAGCGGGCGGCAGCGGGTGGGGATAAGGCGGCAGCGCATGCAGCGGAGGCAGGGCTTGGGACCCGGCGTTTGCTGGGTTCGGCCTTGGTGCCGCTGGGTCTGTTGCTTGGGCCGTTGCTGGGTTTGTTTCTTTGGCTGCCAGAACGGGCTGCTCCGGACAGGTGGAGTCCGCCGCCGGGCATCGCCTTTGAGGTGCGGACTGAGGTGGACGGGGCTCGGGCGGAAACGGTTCGGCTGAAGTTACCCGAGGGATTCACCACCGGGGAACCAACGCCCGAAGTGCGGGAGGTTCCGCCGGTGCGACAGGTGCTGGAAGAGTTGCGCGAACGTTGGCGGACGGAATCGGTGTCCTTGCCTCCGGGCTTGGAGTCGCCAGACGTTCGATATGGTGCCGGGGATGTCGTGAGAAGTTTGGAGGAATTTCTCGATCGAGGAACATTTCCGGTGTCGTTTGTCTGGGTGGTGCGTCCGCCTGAAACCTTTAATGGAAGGGCGCGTGTGGCGGTCGAGGCGGGCGATGACGTGGTGGAGGCTCCGGTGGTGCTGGGGCGCAGAAGTGCTCCGGATGTGACGACGCAAACGTCGGACGAATATCCTTACCGGCGGATGGTGCGCCGGGAGGGGCGGGGAACGGTCTTGGCGGTCGAGACGGTTTATCCGGTTCCGTCGGCGCGAAAGGTGCTTGTGGAAGTTGGGGGGTGGAGTTTTGGCTGGCTGGCGGTTTACTTGGCCTGTTATTTGCCGGCCATGTTTGGGTTCAAACGATGGCTGGGTTTGCCATGAAAGATTGCGTTCGATTGATTGTGTTGCGGCACGCCGAAAGCCGGGGAAATGTCGGGCTGGAACTCGATATGGATCCCGCGTTGACGCCCCGGGGAATCGAACAGGCACGCGTGTTGGGGCGATGGCTGGAAGGGGTGGTTTTTGACGGAGCGTTTATCAGTCCCTTGTTGCGAACACGTCAGACGTTTGAAGAGGCTGGGTTGAAGGCACGGGCGGTTATCTTTGACAGTCGCTTGGTTGAAGCCAGGGACCGGGGCATGTATGCCCAGCATTGCCTGCCTTACCCAGCCACTCCGCGCTACGGAAATCCGGACCGACATGATGCGTGGGAACGTCCGTTTTCAGAGCGGGTGCGGGAGTTTATGGCCGATGCGGCGGGTTTGCCTGCGGGGCTTTATCTGGCGGTCTGTCACGGAGGGACTGCGCATGGGTTGGCGAATGATTTGGTGCGGAAACCGGAGGAGAAGCAGAGTGATGCACTGGCGGCACCGGTTGCCACGTTGGATAACGCGGCGTGGGGCGAGTTTATTTTGACGGGCGACCGCCGCGGCGACCGGCTGGTGCGCTGGAATGCGCTGGCTTGGACCCCGTGGATGAGTTCCGGTTGGGAAGGCTCGGGCCGGGAACCCACGATGGCTCGACCATTATGGTAATCCGGGTGGGGGGGATTCCGTATTCGTAGCGGCGGAGCTTGATGTCGAGCATGTCCACGGCGAGGGCTCCAACCCGCTCGGCTTGCAGGTTCATGCCGGCATAGAAGGAACTGGTCCTTTGGGTAAAGAGGCAAATGGCCGCGAATTCCTCAGGAATGCGGGCACCGAATTGTAACCATTCGTCAAAAAGGTAGGAGGTGATTTGGATCACGCAGTCGGGCCTGATTTTTCGTGTCCTTTTGAGAAGCATCTCTCGTTTGTGGTAAATGTGATCCCAGGTCTCCGGAACAAGGTGGACCTGAACTCCCTCCGGGGGATGAGCGGCCAAATGTTCCGCAGTTTGGAGGCACAACTGGTCGGAAGCCGCACCGCGATTGGCAATGAGGAGAAAAAGGATTGACCGATAACCTGCTTGCACCGCGTGGTGAAAGGCTCCCCGAACCGCTGCATCAAGATCGCATCGAACGAGCGTGAGAATTTCGGTCTCCACATTGAGGCCGGCCTGAACAATGCAGAACTTTTCCCAATCGAGTTGGTGGGCACGATCCAGTACGGTTGTTTGTCCGACAATCACACCACGAATGCCCCGGTTGTAGAGAACCTGGGAGAGATGCCGATCGTCAGGATGGTGTTTTGGATCGAAAATATCGACCTGATAGCCCAAACGGGCGGCTTGTTGGCGAATGCCGACCAGGTAGGCGTCCTGATCGTGCGTGTCGGCGACCGTCCCGCGGGGGGCAAGATACGCCAAAGTTGCGGTGTGGGCCGGGCGTTTGCCGAGCCAGCGATG
>CALFVM010000074.1 GCA_937928665.1 uncultured Candidatus Methylacidiphilales bacterium | reverse complement strand
TGGTTTGGGGAACTGCCGTTCCAGTGGGCGAAGGGGGAGATTGTGGGGTTGCGGGTGCCGGGCCACGGGCTGGACCGGGTGATTAACCGGGAGAAGTGGGTGTTACCGGTGGACGGGGATCGGGTGCGGGTGGGTTCGACGTTCCGATGGGAGAGGCCGGATGATGTTCCGACGGCGGAGGCGGCGGGGGAATTGACGCGGGTGGCTTCGGCGATGTTGGGTTTAGGAGGAAGGCCGGAGGTGGTGGAGCATGAGGCGGGGGTGCGACCGTGTTCGCATGATACGCGACCGTATGTGGGGCGGAGTGAGGAGGATGAGCGGGTGTGGATCGCGAACGGGTTTGGCGCGAAGGGGGCACTGACGACGCCGCTGTGTGCAAGGCGATTGGTGGCGGCGATGATGGGGGAAGGTCGGCTGGACGGTGAAGAGGATGTGGCGCGGGTTCAGGCGGGCGGGTCGAAGCGGTCGGCAACCGGGGACCAATAGGCGAGGGCGAGGGTGATGCCGCTGCAAAAGGTGGCGAGGTCGTTTCCGGTGCTTTCGAGGCCAAGGCTGACAGTCATGCCGAGCCAGGGTTGGAAGGCAAAGGCGGCAAGGGTGATGACGGTGAAGAGAAAACGGGCGGGCCGCCAATAGAAGAAGAGGGCGATCTGGGTGCCGACGGCAATGAGGATGAAGAAGGCACCGACGGCGAGGAGGGCGATGTCGGTAGGGCTGGGCTCTCCGTCGGAGTTTGGGAGCAGTCCGCCATGGCCGGAGTAGGCGAGGACGTGCTGGACGTCTTCGGGCTGGGCGGGGGCGGCGAGGTGTCCGTAGACGGCGGCGGCGATGGCGAGAAGAGGTCCGAGGATGATGGAGGCGCGGAAGAGGAAGGCTGGGCTCATGGCGGGGTAGGGTGAACCAGCGGGGATGCGAGGGGCAAGGATGGAAGGGGGAGGATCAAGGACGGACTTGACAGGTGTTCCATCTAACGTAGAACACCGAGTGTGCTGCCGTTTGCGGTTCAATTTAAGCCGGGGGAGCCTGCGTATGAGCAGTTGGTCCATGCGGTGGAGCGGGCGGTGTGGGCGCGGGAGCTGGTGCCTGGTCAGCCGTTCCCGTCGGTGCGGCAGTTAAGTCAGGAGTTGCGTTTGAATCCGAACACGGTGCACCGGGCGGTGCAGGTGCTGGCGGAGCGGGGTTTTTTGGATGGGCGTCCGGGGCAGCAGTCGCTGGTGCGGTTGCCTGAGGTGAGGTCAACGCCGGGGCGTGCGCTTGGGTTTTTGCGGGAGCCGATGGATCGGATGGTGATGGAGGCGCGGCGTCTGGGGTTGGCGATGCGGGAGGTGGAGGGTTTGCTGAGGGAGCGGTGGGTAGCGATGGAAGGGGAAAGACGATGAGTGCGGTGATTCGGTTTGAGGGAGTGGGATGCCGTTTTGGCGGGAAAGAAGCGGTCCGGGATTTGAGCTTGGAGGTTCCGGAGGGTTCGATTTACGCGTTTTTGGGGCCCAACGGTGCGGGGAAGACGTCGACGATCAAGATGATGTTGAATATCCTGCGACCGACGCGGGGTCGGATTGAGGTGTTGGGCTGTGATTCGCGGCGGCTGGGGCCGGGGGAGAAGGCGCGGATTGGGTATGTTTCAGAGAATCAGCGTTTGCCGATGTGGATGCGGGTGGAGGAGTTTGTGGGGTATTGTCGTCCGTTTTACCCGACGTGGGACGAAACGTTTTGCCGGTCTTTGTTGGCGCAGTTCAATTTGCCGGGACAGCGGAAGTTGAAGGTGCTGTCGCGGGGGATGTTGGGAAAGCTGGCGTTGGTGGCGGCGTTGAGTTATCGGCCGTCTTTGTTGGTTTTGGATGAGCCATTTTCCGGGTTGGATCCGTTGGTGCGGGACGAGTTTATCAAGGGGGTGCTGGAACTGATCGGGCAGGAGAGGTGGACGGTGTTTATTTCGTCACATGACATGGATGAGGTGGAGCGTTTGTGCGACCGGGTTGGGATTATCGCTAACGGAGAGCTGCTGGCGAATGAATCTGTGGCGGCACTGCAGGAAGGTTTTCGGGAGGTCACCTTTCTGGCAGATGGATTTTTGGTTCCACCGGGGGGATGTCCGTCGGAGTGGATGAATGTGGAGGCGAGCGGGCGGCTGGTCCGATTCACGCACAGCCGGTGTGATGAGGGAGGGTTGGCGGAAGAAATTCGGCGAGTGGCACCGGGGGCGGAGGGGATTGCGGCGCGGCGGTTGAGTTTGCGTGAGATTTTTTTGGCCTACGCGAGAGCGCACCGGATGGACGAAACGTGATGAACCTGCTCTGGCATCATTTCAAGAAGGATGTGCGGCACGTCCGGTGGGGTCTCGCGATTTGGGGTGCGTTGTTGGCGGTCCAGGCCGGGGTGGCGGTGGCGGGGGCGTGGGAATTGGACGAGATGACGCGGGGCTTCGTCACGATTTTGAGTTTTCTGATGCCGTTGTTGCAGACGCTTCTGCTGCTGGTGTTGGTGCCGTGGTTGATGCAGGACGAGCCGGCGGTGGGGACGACGGCCTTTTGGTTGACGCGCCCGATGACGGCGGAGTTTGTGCTGGGGTCGAAAGCGTTTTTTGTAGGTGCGCTGGTGGTGGCACCGCAGGTGGGGTTGGAACTGCTGTTGATGGGGATGAATGGGGTGGAGGTTTATTTGTTGATGTTGGCGGTGCCGGAGATTGTGTTGAAGACGCTGGGGATTGTGTTGCCGTTGGCGGTGGTGGCGTCGATCACGCCTTCGGTGGGGCGGTATGCATTGTGGCTGATTGGGGTTTTTGTGGGGATGGCGTTGGTGTCGACGCTGGCGATGTTTTTGATGATGTATTTCGGGGATGAACAGGCGGCACTGGCGCGGACCACGGGAACGATGGCGGCCTCGAGCCAGATTGTGTCGGGGCTGATTTATATTGTGGCGGGGACGGCATTGGTGGTGTGGCAGTACCGAACCCGGGCGACCCGGTGGACGGTCATGGCGGCAGCGGTATTGCTGATTCTGGCGTTCAACACGGCGTTATTTTGGCGGATTGATTTTTTTGCAAAGAAACTCCCGGAGGCGACGGCGGTGGATAACAGGCTGGAGGAGGCGCGGATGGTTGGGAATATTCAGTCCATGCATACAACGCGGATCGCCCAGATGCGGGGACGGGATGATCCGCAGCGGGAGGTGCGGGTGGAGTTGAGTTTGGTGGGGTTGCCTGCCGGTTTTGTAGGCGTGCCGAACATGGTGGAGGCCAAGGCGGTGTTTGCGGATGGGACGGATGTTCGGTCCGTATTGAATCCGGTTGTGGATCGGTTTCATCGGGGATTGGGGGGGAGTGAAGCGGTGGTGACGGGGGTTTTGCCAGGGGTCAAGGTCATCGGGACCAGGGGAGGCGGCAAGATGCTGACCGAGGTGCTCCGGCTGCCGGAGGCGGAAGCGGTTCGATTGGCGGAGCAGCCGTTTCATTTGGGAGTTGAGGTGGTTTGGGCGATTCTGCGGGGTCGACTGGACTACCGGATGCCTTTGCGGGAGGGGAATGACCACCGATCGGTGGGGCGGCGGGAGACCATCCGGAGTTTTAGCCGGTTGGGGCGTGGGGTGACGGTGACGATGCTGGTGCGGAACGTGCAGCTGCTTTTTGCTCCGGAGGAAGGCGGAGGGGACCGGGCGCGTTCGGCTGAAGGCGGGGGAGTGTTGTATGGTTTATATCATCCGGAGCGGCAGGAGTTCTGGGCGGGTGTGGGTGAGTTTGACTGGCAGGCGGGTTTATATCAGAGCCAGATATTGGTGATTCGGCCGCACCGGATCGATTTTGAATGGGAAGGTCCGGGGGAATCGCCGGTTGATGACGAGTGGTTGGCGGGAGCGGAACTGGTTCGGATCACGACCGAGCCGGTGGCGAGGCTGGAGCGTTCGACGACGTTGGACGGGCTGGTCCTGAAGGAGTCGAACTAGTGTCGTGCAACCCGAAAACCAACTGCACCGGCTTATCTCTCCCCGTCGTGCAGAGGCGGTTGATCACCCTTGCAAGCCCGTTGAAACCTAATGGAACTGCCATCCTGCTGACACGGCACGGGTCAGGGAAGTGAAGGGTTGGGCAGGGAGGTGAGGGTGTGGCGGTCAGGCGGTCAACGACCGACCGCACAGGGTGAGAGATGGGCGAAGAGGCACCGGGACGCTTTGACAGAGGGTTTGGGTTGAGGCAATCTAAGCTTGGAGGTTAGGTCGTTTCTTGTCCTCATGTCGGCTTTTCGCCAACCGCAGCTTGCACGAACGAACCGGTGGTTTTTGATCATCGGCGTCTTGGGTTTGCTTGCGCTTGGGGGATACGTTTATTGGGATAACAAGCAGCGGGAAGAAAGGCAGGCAACGATGGAGGCTGCAACGGTGCCGGTGGTGCCCTGAGGGGTCGGGCCGGGTGGGTGGTTCCGGGGCCGGCGGACTTTCGGTTGGTGTGTCAAGGATGGGGTGGCACTTGCTTCCTCGGTGCAAACCTGATGGAGTTCCGGTTCTGCGTTTATGGAAATAGCCTTTATTCTGGTTGCGACGGGGGCTGCCGCGGTCGGGGTTCTTTTATACCGGAAGGTGATTCAGCCGGTAGGTCGCGTGCGGGACCTGGCGGCTAATTTAGCGGCGGGGCGGGCGCGGGGCGGTTATATCCCTGCGGGTTGGTTCGGTTTGGACGGGATTATCCGCGATTTGGAACGGATTGATGACCGGGTGGCAAGTCTGGAAAAACATGCGTCGGCGGATAAGTTCAACTTGCAGGCGACGATGGCGAACATGGTGGAGGGCTTCATGGTGGTGGATCGTTCGATGGAGATTCAGCAGGCCACTGAGGCATTGCTGCGGATGTTCGGGCTGGAGGAGGATCCGGTGGGTCG
>CALFVM010000073.1 GCA_937928665.1 uncultured Candidatus Methylacidiphilales bacterium | reverse complement strand
GGGGAGTTGGAAAAGAAAGCTGAGGTCTCCCTCAAGTTGCCTGAGACTGAACGGTTGACCGAGGCACAACAGAAGCTCCTGACAGGTTTGCAGGGGCGGTATGAGATGCTGCAAAAGGAACTTGGTCACGCTATTGTGGGCCAGAGGGAGGTGGTTGAGAGCATTTTGATGACGGTATTCTGTGGGGGGCATGCGCTGGTGACCGGGGTTCCGGGGTTGGCCAAGACGTTGATGATTCGGTCGCTGGCGCGGGCGTTGGATATCTCATTTAGCCGGGTGCAGTTCACGCCGGATTTGATGCCCTCGGACATAACGGGGACAGACATTCTTGAGGAGGATCCGGCGACGGGGAAGCGGAAGGTGGAGTTTCTTCGGGGACCAGTTTTTGCTAATCTGGTGCTGGCGGATGAAATCAACCGGACGCCGCCCAAGACCCAGGCGGCCCTGTTGCAAACGATGCAGGAGCACCAGGTGACGGTTGGGGTGAAAACCTACAACCTGCCCGAGCCGTTTCATGTCTTTGCGACGCAAAACCCGATTGATCAGGAGGGGACCTATGTGTTGCCTGAGGCGCAGGCTGACCGGTTCATGTTCAGTATTACGTGCGGTTATCCGAGTCCGGAGGAGGAAGAGGCTATCGTGCGGGCGACGACAGGAAACCGGGAGGCGGAGTTGAAACCGGTGTTGAGCGGCCCTGAGATTCTGGAGATTCAAAAGATTGTCCGGGCGGTTCCGGTTTCTGATGAGGTGGTTCGATATGCCGTGAAGCTTGTCGGGGCGACCCGTCCGGACCGGGAGGATGCGCCAAAGTTAATTCGTGATTTTGTTCGATTTGGCGCGGGTCCGCGAGCGTCTCAGTTTTTGGTGCTCGGAGCGAAGGCCCGGGCCGCCCTGACCGGGAAACCGTGCGCGGAGATTGAGGGGGTTCGATTTGTGGCCAAGCGGGTTTTGAACCACCGGCTGATTCTTAATTTCAGCGCACGAGCCTCGCGGGTTTCGGTTGATACGGTCCTCGACGAAATCCTCAAGCAGGTTAAGGCCTGAACCGGCCATGGCGGTCACCTCGTTCCTCGACAACGAGACTCTCCACGCGATTGAGGACTTGTCTCTGATTGCGCGGCTGGTAGTCGAAGGCTTCTACGAGGGATTGCACACCACCCCCTATTACGGCTACAGCACCGAGTTCGCGTCTTACCGGCCGTATGCGCAAGGGGATGATTTGCGGCTAGTCGACTGGCGTGCGTGGGCCCGTACAGACCGGTTTTATGTGAAGCAATTCGAGGATGACACTCACCTCAACTGCCACCTTTTCCTGGACACGAGTGCTTCGATGAATTTTGGGGATGGGCCGTGTCATAAGTTCACCTACGCGCGGCTGCTGTCGGCCGTGCTGGCGCACTTGATGATCCGGCAACACGATGCTCCGGCGTTGGTTCTTTACGGAAGTCACCGGTTGGAGGCGGTCCCGCCCGGGAGCGGTCTGATGCATGAGGACGCGTTGTTGCAGGTTCTGGCGCGGGCGGAGCCGAGGGGGACTCTGGCGGAGGATGACCGGATGCTGGCGTTGGTTTCGGATTTGACCCGACGTGGACTGATCATCGTGGTCTCCGATTTTCTAAATGCGGCCCGGGACCCGCTGGCCCTTTTGCGGCAGTTGCCGGCGCATGCGCATGAGGTGATTCTTTTCCATGTGGTGGCGCCGGATGAGATGAACTTCAAGCTTCGGGGCAATCTAATCATGCAGGATCCGGAGACGGGCGAGGAACTGCTGATCAACGCCGAGGCGGTCCGAAGGACTTATGAGCTAAAGTTCCGGGCTTTCTGTCGGGAGCTGGAGGAGCAATCGCTGCGGTTGGGGATTGATTATCACCGCCTGTATACGGATCAGCCGGTAGAGGTGGCGTTGCGTTCCTACATTGAGCGACGGTCGCTTCATTGAGCGAACGCGGGGCCTGCGTGGTAAACCGGACGCGCCATTAAGCCATGAGTGATAGGCGCTCGCGGGTGACTTCGTGCTGGAGGGGTTCCTGCTTGAGCCAGCGTTCGAGTTCGCTGACGGCCAGCCAGCCCATGCGGGCGCACTCAGGTCCGACCGATCCGGCAATATGGGGGGTGAGGCGGACGTTGGGCAGGGTGTAGAAGGGGGAGTCGGGTGGGGGCGGTTCCGGGTGGGTGACATCGATGATGGCGGTGAGGTCGGGACGTTCGGTGAGGACTTGGAAAAGTTCGGGCTCGCGGACGAGAGCACCGCGAGAGGTGTTGATAAAGGTGGCCTGGGCCTTCATGGTCCGAAGCAGGTCGCCGGTGATCATGCCGACGGTCTGCGGAATCCAAGGAGCGTGGAGGGAGACGACATCGGCGGTGGCGAAGATTTCCTCCAGGCTGACGGGAGCGACCCCGAGTTTTTCAAAGAGGGAAGGAGGCGCATGGGGGTCATGGGCGATGATCCGATGGTCGAAGACTTTGAGCTTCTCGATGACGAGGCGACCGATCTGGCCAAGGGAAATGATGCCCACGGTGGAACGGAAGTTTCCGGGTCCATCCGGGACGCGAGCAAAGGTGCGCGTGGTGCGGGTGGCCTCGGCATTTTCAAAAAAGCGTTTGAGGGAGAGGAGAATGGTGCCGATCGTGTACTCGGCAACGGGGACGGCATTGGCGGCGGCGGCGGAGACGACGGTGATGTGGCGGTCCCAGAGGGCGTCCGAGACGAAGCCCTTGACGGTGCCCGCTGCGTAAAAGATAGCGCGCAGTTTGGGCATCCGAGCCAGTAGGGCGGAGTCGAAGACGGGCATGCCCCAAGTGCCGATGATGACTTCGGTCTGATCGAGAAGGGCGTCTTCTTGAAGGAGGGATTGGGGTGAATGGAGGGTGGGGTGAAGATTGACGAGGGTGCGAAGACGGTTTTTCAGCTCTTCAGGAAAGACGTGGTGTGTGGCGTATTCCCCCAAAAGGACAGCGTCAGGCCGGGAGTTCATTTCGTCAGGTCGTGGCGTTGTGTTCGATAGCACCGCCCTCTCCGCGGAAGAGGTCGAGGGGGGAATCAAGTTTGATTTCAATGACGGTTGCGTCGGGGTCGAGGTCGGTGGGTTCAGGGGCGTCGATCCAGAGGACGCCGGGAATGTTCGACCAGGCGGCACCACCGAGTTTGCGGGAGGCCAGGGGTGTTCCAGGACCAAGAACGCGGACTGACTCAATTTTGTTGCGGATGCCGCTAACAGGAAAGGAGTGTTCCGGGCGGTAGAAACAGAAGAGGTAGAGGGTGCGATGATCGGCGGAGAGGGTGGAGGGGCCGTCGAAGTGGCCAAGGGGCAGGCCGGGGCCCGTGGGGAAGACAGCCTCGGCGTGTTTGGAGTTCCAGCGGGCGAGGCCTTCGAGGATGGCGATCTGTTCTTCCGGAAAGGTTCCGTCAGCTTTTGGGCCAAAGTCGAGAAGGAGGTTGCCGCCTTTGCTGATGCATTGGGCGAAGTACCAAAGAATTTGGCGGACGGATTTGTAGTTCTTGTCGGTGTCGAAGTAGCCCCAGTGGTCGTTGCAGGTCATGCAGAACTCCCAGGGCCCGGAGGGCGTGACGGTGGGCAGACCCTGTTCGGGGGTCTGGTAGTCACCATGGCCTTTCATGCGGGAGTTGAGGATGACACCGGGTGCCCACTGATGGAGTTGGTCGCGGAGTTCGGCCATGCGCCATTGTTCGGCCGTGCGATCCCAGTCGCCATCGAACCAGAGGAGATCGGTGTGAAAGCGTTCGCAAAGTTCACGCAACTGGGCGCGGTGGAAGACGAGGAAACGTTCCCAAGCTGCGGGGTCGTGGACGCGGAAGTTGAATGAATTGGCTTTTGAAGCATCGCCATGGTCACCGGGAGGGATGGCTTTGGGAAGGGTGGCGTAATCGGGATGGGACCAGTCGAGATGACTAAAGTAGAGGCCGACTTTGAGTCCGTGCTGCCGAAGTGCTTCACAGTAGGGGCCGATCAAGTCGCGCCCGGCCGGGGTGGCTTTGGCGACGTTAAGGTCAGAGGCAGCGGTGTCCCAAAGAGCCATGCCGTCGTGGTGTTTGGTGGTGAGCACGGCGTAACGGGCACCGGCCTTGGCGAATAGGGCGGCCCAGGCCTGCGGGTCATAGTGTTTGGCCGTGAAGCCGTGGCGTTGGGCCATGTAATCTTCGTAGGAGATTTCGCCGAGGAAGAAGGGCCAGGATTCGCCGGTGGGTTTGACGGCGTAAATGCCCCAATGGATGAAAATACCGAGCTTTGCCCGCTGGAACCAAGGTTGAATCATGACTACGACCATGACGAAGCCCGACGTCTAGTCAATCTCGTCAAGGTGGGAAGGGGGCGAAATTGACTTGGAATGGATCAAAGAGGTTGAGGGGCAACTGAGGGGTGTGCCAGGGTCGAGGCCGCGGACTGGAAGGGATTGGGTTGCGGTTCCGCTGACGGGGCAGGTTGGGAGGTTCATGGAGCGGGTGAGTTGAAGGAAGTCAGAAACCTGTTGAGCGTTGAGAAGGCTTGCACCGGTGGGGTGAAGGCGCATGATCGCTGGGTGAGGATTGGCGTCTTGCAGCACGAGTCCTTCGAGGGCCCCGCCCAGATTGGGACCTGGCTGACGCGGCACGGGCACACGTTATCGAACCATAATCTTTATCTGGGCGAATCTCTGCCGACGTTGGAGGAGGTGGATGGGCTTTTGGTGATGGGGGGAGCCATGAACGTTTACCAGTACCGGGACCACCCGTTTCTGGAGCCGGAAACTGAGTTGGTGCGGGCGGCGATTGCCGGGGGAAAAAAGGTGATTGGGATTTGCCTGGGAGCCCAGATCGTGGCGCATGTGCTGGGTTCCACGGTGGTGCAGAACCGGGAGGTGGAGGTGGGCTTCTTTCCGGTGTTTTTTACTCCGCAGGCCAGGACGGTTCTGCCGGCTTTGCCGGAACGCGAAGAGGTGTTTCACTGGCATGGGGACACCTTTGCGCTGCCGCAGAAGTGTCTGCGACTCGCGTTCAGTGAGGCCTGTGGGGAGCAGGGGTTCCTTTATCGCGACCAAGTTTTGGCGTTGCAGTTCCATGCCGAGTTGGGTCCGGCGGAGGTTTTGGCACTGGCTGACCATGAGTTTGGCGGGGTGAAACCGGGGCCATTTGTTCAGCCGTTGGAAAACATGAGGCGTCACGCGAAGCACGCGCCTCACGGGCCGAGTTCGTTGTTGGATACCTTGCTCCGTGCGGTCATGCCCGGTTGAGGCGAGGGGCCTGGATGATTTTTCCGCTTGGAGAGACGGCGACTTCTGCCTAGCCCGGAAGGGTGCGTTTTGAAGTGTTGGCGGCTGATCCAGCCAGTGGCGCGAGGTTGGGGAGGCTGGAGACGGGGCGGGGCGTGATCGAGACGCCGGTGTTTATGCCGGTGGGGACCCAGGCGACGGTGAAGTGTGTGGATCCAGACGAACTTCGTTCCCTTCGGGCGCAGATCATTCTGAGCAACACATATCATCTTTTTGTTCGGCCGGGTTTGGAGGTGATGAGTGCGGTAGGTGGGCTGCACCGGTTTATGAGCTGGGATGGTCCGATTCTGACCGATAGTGGGGGGTTTCAGGTTTTCAGCCTGGCCAAGCTGCGGACGATCCGGGAGGACGGGGTGGCGTTTCAGTCGCACCTGGACGGGGCGCGGTTGTTTATTGGGCCGAAAGAGGCGGTGGAGATTCAGCATGCGCTTGGATCGGACATCATGATGGCGTTTGACGAGTGCCCGCCCTGGCCATGCGAAAGACCGGCGGTAGTCGAAGCGGTGGATCGGACGATTCGGTGGGCGCGGATTTGCGGGGAAAGGTTGGCGGAGATGCCGACCGGGGTGACGCCGGACCAGGCCCTTTTTGGGATTGTCCAAGGCGGAAGTTATGCGGAAGAACGGGAGCGGTGTGCGAAGGAATTGGTGGGGATGAACTTTCCCGGCTACGCCATCGGGGGGGTCTCGGTGGGCGAGCCAGAGGGAGAGATGCTGGGGGCGATCGGGGCGACTGTACCGCATTTACCAACGGATAAACCGCGCTATGCCATGGGTTTAGGACAGCCGGACCAGATGGTGAGGATGATCGGGATGG
>CALFVM010000072.1 GCA_937928665.1 uncultured Candidatus Methylacidiphilales bacterium | reverse complement strand
TGTGGGACCGAGATTGTCACGGTGGCATTACGCCGGGCCGATCTGACCGGGGCGGGGGATCCGCAGGCCGCTATTCTCGATTATTTGGACCGGGAAAAGTATCTGCTTTTGCCGAACACCAGCGGTGCGATGACGGCGGAGGAAGCGGTGCGATTGGCGCGGCTGGCGCGGGCGGCGGGCTTGCCGGAATGGGTCAAGCTGGAGATTCATCCGGACCCGCGTTATCTTTTGCCCGATCCGGTGGAGACGTTGAAAGCGGCGGAGGTTTTGGTGAAGGAAGGTTTTGTTGTTTTCCCCTACATCAATGCCGACCCGGTGCTGGCGCGGCGGTTGCAGGATGTGGGCACGGCGACGGTAATGCCGCTCGGCTCTCCGATCGGGTCAAACCGCGGATTGGAGACTCGGGCCCAACTGGAGATCATTTTGGAACAGGCAACCGTGCCGGTGATTATCGATGCGGGACTAGGGGCACCGTCGCATGCGGCGGCAGCACTGGAAATGGGGGCGGATGCTGTTTTGGTCAACACGGCCATTGCGGTGGCCAGCGATCCGGTCCGGATGGGGAAAGCGTTTGCGATGGCGGTTGAGTGTGGGCGGGCGGCTTTTGAAATGGGGTTGCCGGGACCGCAGCGGTTGGCAGCGGCGACGAGTCCGCTGACGGGTTTTCTGGAGTAGGGAGATGTCGTTTGCGCCTGTTCTGAGAGATTTGCCGGGTCGGTTAAGTCCGGCGGTGCGGGAGTTTCAACGGCTGATGGAGCCGGAGGTGGATCTCGAAAAGCTGGCCAGTCGTGCGCAGAGGCTGACCCGGCAGTATTTTGGACGGACGATGCGGCTGTTTGCCCCTCTTTATCTTTCCAATGAGTGTGTGAACATTTGCCAATACTGCGGGTTTTCCCGGAACAACCCGATTTTGCGTCTGACCCTGACGGTGGACCAGGTGGAGGCGGAAGCGAGGCATCTGGCGGCGGAAGGATTTAGAAGCGTGTTGCTGGTGGCGGGGGAACATCCCAAGTTTGTCTCCGGCACTTATCTGGCGGAGTGCGTGAGGCGGCTGCGCCGGTTTCTGCCTTCGGTGGCTCTGGAGGTGGGGCCTCTGGAGGTGGGGGATTATGAGCCGTTGGTGGCGGCCGGGGCGGAGGGTCTGGTTGTTTATCAGGAGACCTACGATCCGGCGTTGTATGCGGAACTGCACACGGCCGGTCCGAAAAAAGATTTTTGGTGGCGGCTGGACTGCGCGGAGCGGGCGTACCGGGCGGGATTCCGCCGGATTGGCATCGGGGCCCTTTTCGGTCTCGGGCCGTGGCGCGGGGAGGCGCTGGCACTGGCGGCGCATGTGGATTATCTGATGCGCCGGTGTTGGCGGGCGTCGGTTACCGTGTCAATGCCCCGGTTGCGTCCGGCGGCGGGGGAGTTTCAGCCGCGGGCGATGCTGTCCGATCGGGACTTCACGCGGCTGGTTTGTGCGTTGCGGGTGGCGTTTCCGCAGGTGGGCATCGTGTTGTCCACCCGGGAATCGGAACGGATCCGGGATGGTTTGGCGGGGTTAGGGGTGACCATGATGAGCGCGGGTTCGGCGACGGAGCCCGGGGGCTACACGGGAGCAGGGCGTGACGGACTCCACCGGACGGAGAGGGGTAAGGCTGTTCCGGTGATCGTCTCGGAGGGTGAGTTTGCGACCGAACAGTTCGAAATTTCGGATGAGCGTTCTGCCGCAGAAGTGGCGGAACGCCTGAGGCAACTGGGCCTTGATCCGGTTTGGAAAGACTGGGATGCGGGCCTGGGTGGCAAGGGATGTTGACGGGTTGGACGGAGGGGGGCGGCGCGGAGATTATCGGGTAGGCATTGGCGGACGGTCTGTTAGGGTTCAGGCGTATGAAGGTTCTGGTGGTGGACGACGACCCGACAGCATTAAAGGTGGCGGTCAGGGCGGTGGCCAAGCAGGGGCATGAAGCCCTGTCGTGTGATTCGTCGCGGGAGGCATGGGAGACGTTTCGAGCGGGGGGCGTTCACGCGATTTTGAGTGACTGGATGATGCCGGGGATGGATGGGTTGGAGTTTTGCCGGAAAGTCCGGAGTTTGAAGACGCGAATCTATCCGTATTTCATCCTGTTGACTTCGCGTTCTTCGGATGAGGATTTTCAGGAGGCGATGGCGGCGGGGGTGGATGATTTTCTGGCCAAACCGCTTGACTCGGTGGAACTGACCGTGCGGTTGCGGGTGGCGGGGCGGATTGTGGCCTTTGGCGAGCAGTTGGAATTGCTCAAGGAGATTTTGCCGGTTTGCATGTACTGTCGAAAAATCCGGACGGACGACGATTATTGGGAGCGGTTTGAGGCCTATTTTGGGAAGTATAAGGAAACGCAATTTTCCCATGGCGTCTGTCCGGAATGCTATCAAAAGCACGTCTTGCCTGAGCTGGAAGCGTTGAACGAGGAAAACTGACGGGGCGGGCTGATGGGGTTGTGACGAGCTTGTGACGGACGTGATGCGGTGAAGCCGGAGTGGACAGCGAATAAATCGGGGCTAAACCTAAATGCGTTATGCCGTATACCTTACCTGAACTTCCCTATGCCAAGGATGCCTTGGAACCTCACATCGATGCCAAAACCATGGAAATTCACCATGGGAAACATCATCAAGCCTACATCACCAAACTGAACGACGCGGTGAAGGACACCCCGTTTGACGGAAAGCCGATCGATGAGTTGATTGCGGATCTCGGAGCACTACCTGAAGCGATCCGAACCGTCGTTCGGAACAACGGCGGGGGCCATGCCAACCACTCGTTTTTCTGGACGATCATGGGACCAAACAAGGGCGGTGCCCCGACCGGAAAACTTGGCGCGGACATCGCCGCCACGTTTGGCAGTTTCGAGGCGTTCAAGGAAAAGTTTGAGGCTGCCGGGATGGGGCGTTTTGGCTCCGGGTGGGCCTGGCTTGTGGTAGATAAGGATGGCAAGCTCGCGGTCATGTCCACTGCCAACCAGGACAGCCCTTTGATGGAGGGGATTAAGCCCCTTCTGGGCTGTGATGTTTGGGAACATGCCTACTATCTGAATTATCAGAACCGTCGGCCTGACTATCTCAAGGCGTGGTGGAACGTGGTGGACTGGGACGCGGTGGCTTCACGTTACTGAGCGCGCCTTGCTGGTTTCGCCCCCGGCCGATTGGCCGGGGGTTTTTTTTCGGCCCGGAACGCGGCGGGGGACTGGCCGGTTTCGGAGCGGAAGGCCCGGCAGAAGTGAGCCTGACCGCCGAAGCCACTCTGGACGGCAACTTCGCCCAGAGGCAACCGGGTGGTCCGGAGTAAAGCCTTGGCGGTGGTCAGGCGCAGGCGGCGAAGGAAGTGGCCGGGAGGCTCACCGAAGGTGTCCCGAAACTCGCGGGCAAGGTGCTCGCGGGAAAAGCCAAACCGGGCAGCGACCTCTTTGAGGTTGAGGGGCCGCCGGTGATGGTCCTGGAGATGGTCCCGGATCTGATGGGCCCGTGGGCGGGCGATAGTCCGGCCAGCAGCCAGCTCGCGCCCGAGTGCGGAGAGGAAGCGGGCGAGGAGTTCGGAGATGTGGTAGCGGTCGAGAAAAGTTTTCTCCGCGTAGCCGCGGGTCAGGATTTTGAGCAGCGCGACGGTGTCTCCATTCTCTGCTAAATGAAGGACATTGCCGTGCGCGGCCACCCAGCGTCGGGCAAGGGATTCGGCACCGGTAAAGTTGATCCACGCGAACGCCCAGGGTTCTGTAGGCGGGCCTTCGAAGGAATAGCGGGTGGGCTCTCCATGGAGCATGAGAAGGGCGTGTCCGGCAGGGCAGGGAACCGACCGACCGTCCCGATGGAGGGTGCCTACTCCGGTCCAGGTATATTGAAAAATGATCCCGGGCGGAGTCCGGGTGCGGTTGTTCCAGGAGTACGAGCGGGAGGCCGTCTTTTCGTGGGGCGCGGCGGAATGGAGCTGGAGGAGGATGTCTTCCATATCACAAAATGCAAAACGATGTCACAGAAGGCAAGTTGCATCACGGGATGGAGCAAACGTAAAGTGCGTCATGGCCAAAGTTGCTTTTATTGGGGCGGGGAGCGTGGTCTTCGCCAAGACTCTCATCTGCGATATTCTCCAGAATCCGGTGCTGGCCGGATCGACCATCTCGCTGATGGACATTGATCCCGCACGTTTGAAGGTAGCGGAAGTCCTCGCCCGCAAAGTGGTGAACCAGCTTGGTGTTCCTGCCAAGGTGGAGGCCACGCTGAACCTGAAGGAGGCCTGCCGGGGGGCGCGTTACGCGATCACCATGATTCAGGTGGGCGGCTATCGCCCGGCCACGGTGACGGACTTTGAGATTCCGAAGAAGTACGGTCTCCGCCAGACCATTGCGGACACACTCGGGGTGGGTGGGGTGTTTCGGGCGTTGCGGACGATTCCTGAGTTGCTCAAGGTGGGCCGGACGCTGCGGGATGTTGGAGCGGCTGATCCGCTATTGCTGAATTATTCCAACCCGATGGCGATGAACATGTGGGCGATCGACCGTGCGGTGGGGGTTCCGGCCGTTGGCCTATGTCACAGCGTGCAGGGAACCTCCCGGCAACTGGCCTCTTATGCGGGGCTTGATTACAAGGATGTCGGCTACAAGGTGGCGGGGGTCAATCACATCGCCTTTTTCCTGGAGTTCACCTATCGGGGGCGGGACGCCTATCCTCTGCTTTTCCAGGCGATGGATGACCCGGGTGTTTTTGCCCGCGACAAAGTGCGGTTCGAGATGATGCGGCGCCTCGGCTATTTCGTCACGGAGTCGAGCGAGCATTTTGCGGAATACTGTCCGTATTTCATCCAGCACGGGGATGCGGTGATCGATGCGTTTGGGATTCCGCTGGATGAATATCTGCGGCGGTGCGAATCGATCATCTCCACCTGGAAAGATACGGAAAAGCGGATGTTGGAAGATGATCGGGATGTCACCATTGGGAAGAGCGTTGAGTATGGATCACAAATCATCAATGCGATGGAAAGTGGTGACCCGGTCGTGGTCTATGGCAATGTGCCGAATCGCAATCTGATCACCAACTTGCCGAACGGTTGTTGTGTGGAGGTTCCTTGTTTGGTGGATCGCCAGGGTCTGCAGCCGACGGTGATTGGGGATCTTCCGCCGCACTTGGCAGGATTCATCCGGACCAACGTTAATGTGCAGGAACTGGTGGTGGAAGCGGCACTGACGGGCAAGCGGGAGCATATCTATCACGCGGTGATGCTGGATCCGCATACGGCAAGCGTTCTCACGCTCGATCAGATTTGGGCCATGTGCGATGAGCTGATTGAAGCCCACCAGCGGGACGGGTTCCTGCCGCAATTCGAGCCGACCCGGAAGGGGACGGGTCGGAGCGCGGCCACGATTGACCGGGTGATCGGCCACTTTGAGGCGACGGGGATAACTGGGGTGGACCGGACGGATCTGTCCTTTGTTCTGCATAACCAGACCTCGGCGCGCTTCAAAGGAAAGGTTGCCTTTGCATTTGATCGGAAGGCCTTTTCCCTGGCCGGACCGCCCTCCCGGGTGGTCGAGGTGGCGGGTGGAAAAGTGGCCCGCCTTACTCTGAGCTTTACCCGGAAGCAGCCGGAAACACCGTTGAAGCTGGAGGCGGTCTGCGGGCATCCGGCATTTTTGGCCACCGGTTTTGATCAGCCGGTGCGGCTGCATGTGCGGGCCGGGTTAGAAGCCAAGGCCGCACCGATCCGGGTCGAATGGTCCGGAAACACCGTGGCTGAGGGTAAACTGTTGGTGGGTGGCGGTTGTATTGGGCTGGAGATGCGGGTGAATGACTCCGATGTGCGGCCCGATCCGGACAAGTTTTGGGACGGGAGCGCCCTGGAGCTTTTCTTTGCGCCTCTAGGGAAAGGAACCATCACGCAGATTGTCGGCTTGCCTGGACGGAAGCTGGGCAGGGTCATTCACGCGCAGGACCGCCAACCGGTCAGCGGAGCGAAGTGTGTCTGCCGGGCCGATAAAGCGGGGTACAATGTTTCGCTCTCCGTTCCGTTGGAGGCGGCGAGGATTCAGGCGGGAAAGCCTTTCCTCTTTGACCTGCAGGTCCGGGTGAATGCTCTGGGCGATGCGCACGGGCGGGTGGGCCAGTGTTGGCAGGGTTCAACCCAGCCGCATGTTGAGTCTGTCCGCTATGCGTTAATTGAGCCGCTTGATTAGACGGAGCCGGGAGTGCTGTCTCTAAGAGACGGCGGCGCCTGCGGCATCTGCGTCTGGGAAGATCGGAAGGATGGTCGTAAAGCCGGAGATGTCGAAGATTTGCCTGACCTCTTCGGACAGGCCGAAGAGAGCCAGCTTGGCACCGGCAGTCTTGGCGTGTTTTGCCGCACTCAAGAGGACGCGCAATCCGGCACTGCTGATGTAGTCGAGCCGGGTAAAGTCGATGACCAATGCTTTGGCTCCGCCCTGAAAGACAGCAGTAACGGTTGCTTCGACCTGGGCACTGGTGGTTGCGTCCAGGCGTCCGTTCAAATGAACCGTGGTAAAGGCGGGGTCTGATGTCTGGGTGATTTCCATAGTCCGTTTGGTTTAGGCGGAAGGGCCGGTCAGCGCAAGGACTCTCGGCGGAGGCACCAACTTCACGAAGGGGGTGGGGCGGGAGGCGGCTGGATTTGGCCGAAGCGCGGGGACCATGACCGGACCAGGATCCAAACCACGGCGATGGAGATGGCGGAGTCGGCGATGTTAAAGGTCCACCAGCGGAACGAGATGATGGTGATGTCAATAAAATCGATGACGTGGCCGACCCGGACGCGGTCGATAAGGTTGCCGATGGCGCCGCCCAGAATGAGTGCTCCGAGAAGGTTGATCTCCTTGAGGGCCCAGGGGAGTTTCCTGGCCCAGAACAGGGCAGAAAGGAGGATCAGTCCGACAAGGATGAGGAGAAGGTGATTCTGCCCCTGGAACAGCCCCATGGCGATTCCGTCGTTGCGCACGAGGGTGAAGCGGAACCAATCGCCGAAGACCGGGACGCTTTCTCCGTAGTGGAGGGTGGAGGTGGCCCAGAGTTTGGAGGCCTGGTCGGCTGCGACGATGACAGCAGCGAAGATCCAGAAAAAGGGATAGGGGTGGCGGCGTGGCACCAGGGGCTTGGTCATGAGCGGGCGGTGACGGCCTCGGTGCACCGGTCACACAGGTCGGGATGGTCGGGATGGGATCCCACGGTGGACACGATTTTCCAACAACGCGGACAGCGGATACCTTCTGCCTTCCGGGCGGCCACGGACAGGGGCCCGGAGAGCTGACCGCACTCGACGGAGGAGACAATAAACAGTTCGGCGAGGAGGGGGAGGTCCGCGGGGTTAAGGTCGGCCCCGGAGATGGTGAGGGCGGCCTCCAGGCTTTTTCCGATGACCTTGTCGCGGCGGAGGGCTTCGAGGGCTTCGTTAGCTTGAGCCCGCAGGTCGAGGAAACGGTCCCAACGCTCGCGGAAGCCGGTCGGCAGCGCAAGCGTCCGGGGTTCGGGAAAGGATTGGAGATGGACCGAGGTGCGGGCGAGACCGGGATTGCCCGGGTGATCGGCCGGGAGGGCGCGGAATTGCCAGGCTTCCTCAGCGGTGAAGGGAATGACGGGCGCGAGGAGGCGGCACAGGGCAGAGTGGACCTCGTCCATGACGGTTTGGGTGGCCCGGCGACGCGGACTGGAAACCGGATCGCAGTACAGGCGGTCTTTGACCACGTCGATATAGAGAGAGGAGAGATCGACCGCGCAAAATCGGTTGATCAAGTGATAGACTTGATGGAACTCATAGCGGTCGTAGGCGCGGCGGACCTCTTCGACGAGTGACTGGAGCCGGTCGAGGATCAAGAGATCGAGTTCGGTCAGATCCGTGTCGGGGATTCGGGCGGAGGGATCGAAACCATCGAGGTTGGCGAGGAGCATCCGGAGGGTGTTGCGGATGGATCGGTAGGTATCGGTTACTCGTTTGAAGATTTCTTCCGAGAAAGGCACGTCATCGCGGTAATCCTGGCTGGCGACCCAGAGACGCAGGATGTCCGCACCCTGACGGTCCACGAGGCTCATGAGATCAACCGGTTTTTGGTAGGTGTTGGATTTGGAGAGTTTTTTGCCGTCCAGATCGACGACAAATCCGTTGGTCAACACTTGTTTGTAGGGAGCCTCGCCCGTGGCGGCGATCGAAGTCAGAAGGGACGATTGGAACCAGCCACGGTGCTGGTCGCTGCCTTCCAGATAAAGGTCGGCCGGGAAAACAAGCCGTTTGCGGACGACGGCGGCGTGACTGGAACCGGAATCGATCCACACATCGAGGGTGTCGAGTCCTTTCCGGGCAGCACCTTCGACGCCCAGGCGGGCAGCCAGGTCGTGATCCGGGGTGGAGAACCAGACGCCGGTTCCTTCTTTTTCGGCCACGTCCGCGAAGCGACGGACCACGTCGGCCCGGAGAATGGCGTTTCCGGATGGGCCGTAAAATGCGGGGATGGGCACGCCCCAAGTTCGTTGCCGGGAAATGCACCAGTCCGGTCGGGATTCCACCGCGCCGCGGATTCGGTTCTCGCCCCAGGAAGGGACCCAATCGACCTGACTGATAGCGTCGAGGGCCTCGTTCCGGAAGGCATCGACCCGGATGAACCATTGGGTGACGGCGCGGAAGACAATCGGTGTCTTGGACCGCCAGCAGTGGGGGTAGGGGTGGAGATAACGCTCTTCATGAACGAGCGTTCCATCGGTTCGCAGTCGTTCGACCACCCGGGGGTTGGCCTCGAACACGTTCAGACCCACCCATTCAGGCACGCCGCATGCGTCGGTCAACCGGCCCAGATCATCGACTGGCGAGAGCGGTGCCAGTCCGTGTTTGGCACCGAGCTGGTAGTCATCATGGCCGTGGCCGGGCGCGATGTGAACCAACCCGGAGCCTGATTCGGCCGTGACAAAATCGGCCGGGAAAAGGCGACCTGTCCGGTTGAGGAACGGATGCTGGTAGTGGAGTCCGGCCAAATCTTCCGCAGTCAGGCGGGTAAGAATCGGGAGGGGTTCACCGGTGGCAGTGCGGAGTGCTTCGACCCTTGCTTCGGCCATGACCAGGCTTTGCGCACGCCAGGCCACGGCGACGTAAGCCAGGTTTGGCTGGAAAGCGACGGTGAGGTTGGCGGGGAGTGTCCACGGGGTGGTGGTCCAGATCAGCAAGCCAGCGGGTCCGGTCACTCCGGGGAGCGCGTGATCGGCCAGGGGAAAGACCGAGTAAACCGAGGTGTCGGTCCGGTCGGCGTATTCGACCTCGGCCTCGGCCAGGGCCGTTTGGCAGCCGGTGCTCCAATAGACCGGGCGCATGGCCTGATAGACCAAGCCCTTTTCCACCAACGTGGCAAAGAGGCGCAGGATATCGGCTTCGTAAGCCGGATCCATGGTGATGTAGGGGTGGTCCCAGTCCCCGAAAACGCCGAGGCGCTTGAATTGGATTCGTTGCAAGTGGATGTAATTGCGGGCGTAGGCTTCGCACCGTTTCCGGATTTCAACCGGGTCAAGTCCTTCCCCGCCGGCGGCGAGTTCGCGGGTGACCTTATGCTCGATCGGGAGACCGTGGCAATCCCAGCCGGGTATGAAGGGAACCTGAAACCCGGACATAAACTTCGATTTCAGGACGAGATCCTTCAGCGTCATGTTAAGGGCGTGACCCATGTGGGCATCCCCATTGGCGAACGGAGGCCCGTCATGGAGGTGGAAGGCGGGAGAACCGGCCCGGGCCTCCAGTTGTCGCGGATAGAGGTCGTCCTGCTCCCAGGCTTGGAGCCAATGGGGCTCGCGCTTCGGTAACTCGGCCCGCATGGGGAAAGCGGTTTTCGGGAGGAGAACGGTTGTTTTGTAGTCCATGGATGGAGCCTGACAACCTAGCGGCCCGCTGCACTGGTCCAAGCCTGAAATTGCCCGGGTAACTCTCCGGGCACGACCGGTTCTGTGGGACGCGCCGGTGGCATGGGAGAGCCGGAAAACGGGCTGGGGCCGTGGCCCAGGTGAACTCCGCGCTTGTTTGCCCGGAGCGGCTGTGGCATCAGGGAAGGCTCATGTCTGAAGCTGTTCGCGTTCGTTTTGCTCCCTCCCCGACCGGTCTCCTCCATATCGGAGGTGCCCGCACGGCTTTGTTCAACTGGCTCTATGCACGGGCGAAGGGCGGGAGTTTTATTCTGCGGATTGAAGACACGGATGCGGCCAGGAACACGCCTGAAGCGGTGGCCATTATTTTTGACGGGTTGCGGTGGCTGGGGTTGGACTGGGACGAAGGACCGATGCCGGATGGATCGACCCGGGGAGAGCGCGGCCCTTACTTTCAGAGCCAGCGCGGGGAGATTTATCACCGCTACATCGGGCGGTTGCTGGAGGAAGGAAAGGCTTATGAGGAGGATGGGGCGGTCAAGTTCCGGACTCCCAAAACACCGTGCACTGTCCCTGATTTGATTTGTGGGGAGGTCTCGTTCGACCGAACCATGGACCCGGATCTGGTCATCCGGCGCAAGAACGGCGCGCCAGTCTTCCACTTGGTCAATGTGGTCGATGACTTGGAGATGGGCGTGACCCACGTGATCCGGGGCGAGGATCACCTCTCCAACACACCCAAGCATCTTGCTTTGTTTGAGGCATTCGGCGCCACGCCGCCCCACTACGCGCATATTCCGCTGATTCTGAACGCGAACGGTTCAAAAATGAGCAAGCGGGACGAAGGCGCTTCGATCGGGGAATACATGACCGGTGGCTACCTGCCGAGTGCCGTCCGAAATTACCTTTGCCTGCTGGGCTGGTCACCCAAGGACAACCGGGAAATTCTGCCGATTGAAGAGGTCGTGGCCAAGTTTGACCTGCCGCAGATCAAGCGGAGCAACGCCCGCTTTGATTTGAACAAACTCTTTTGGGTCAACGGCGAATACTGGAAGGGGTTGTCGGATGGCGATTATCTGACCTTTGCCCGCCAGTTGATGGCCGATCACGGCCAGCATTTGACCGGCACCGATCCTGAGTACGTGGACAAGGCCCTCCGCCTGATCCGGGAAAAAATCAAAATCGGGCGAGACGTGCCCGAATGGATGGCACCTTTTCTCACGGAGGCCTTTCCCTATGACGAAGCAGCCGTCACCAAGGTGCTCAAGACCCAGGGTGCCCGGGAGCGTCTGGAGGCGATCCGCCAGGCCCTGGCCGGCTTGCCTGACTGGACCGCTGAGAGCTGCGAGCGGGCGATTCAGGCTCTGGCGGGCTCGCTGGGGGTAAAGACGGCCGCTCTGGTCCACCCCTGCCGACTCGGCGTCTCCGGCCAGCCCGTCGGCCCGTCTCTTTATCACATGCTGGAGGTGATGGGCCGGGAACGAGTGTTGGCCCGGTTAGATCGGACCCTGGCCCATACGGAATGGTTTGGCACTTAAGACTCTTACAATGTCGAAAGAGTTCCCGTTGACTTTTCCCATATAAATCCGTAAAAGCTTCACCATGACAGGGAAATCTTTTCTCTTCGCCGCCGTTTTTTCAGCGGCAGCAGGTTTGTTTTCTAATCCGG
>CALFVM010000071.1 GCA_937928665.1 uncultured Candidatus Methylacidiphilales bacterium | reverse complement strand
ATCTCATCCGCTGCCTTGCTGACCTCATCGGTGTCCCCTTCGTTAAAGCCGACGCCACCAAATTCAGCGAAACCGGCTACGTCGGCCAAGATACCGATGACCTCGTCCGTTCCCTTGTCCAACAAGCTGACAACGATCTCCCCCTCGCTGAATGCGGCATCATCTACCTCGACGAAGTCGATAAAATCGCCGGAACCCGTGAGATGGCCGGACGCGATGTCAGCGGACGCGGCGTTCAGACCAACCTCCTCAAGCTCATGGAGGACACCGATGTTCCTCTTCGCGGCCCCAACGACATCCGTGGCCAACTCGAAATGGCCATGGAAATGGCCCGGGGCGGTGGCTCCAACGCCCCCCAAACCATCAACACCCGTAGCATCCTCTTCATCTGCAGTGGTGCCTTCAGCGGCCTCCCCGAACTCATCGCCCGCCGCGTCCGCCGCGGTGCCCTTGGTTTTTCCTCCGAACCCACCCGGCCGGAATCCGATCCCGCCGACCTCTTCGAACTCCTCTCCACCAAAGACCTCATCGACTATGGATTCGAGTCCGAATTCGCCGGGCGCCTTCCCGTCCGCGTCACCTGCCGCAGCCTCTCCACCGCCGATCTCAAACGCATCCTCACCGAAAGCGAAGGCTCCATCCTCCGCCAATACGAAGCCTCCTTCCACGCCTACGGCATCGGCATCACCTTCCACCCCGACCTCATCGACCGGATCGCCCAGGAAGCCTCTCTCGAAGGCACCGGTGCCCGTGGTCTCGTCTCCGTCCTCGAAAAACTCCTGCGCGACCTCAAATTCGAACTCCCCTCCACCCGCCTCCGCGAGGTCACCATCACCCCCGACTTCTTCGACAACCCTGAGACCGCCCGCCGTACCCTCTTCGAGCGCGCACGAAAACTCGACCTCGAAGAACAAGCTGAACTCGTCGCCGAATTCGCCGCCCACTTCACCCGCCAACACGGCATCCAAATCACCTTCACCCCCGACGCCAGCCTCGCCCTCGCCAAACTCGCCCAGGCCTCCGACAAACCTCTCGCCGAGTTTTGCCAGGATCACTTCTCCGATTTCCCTTTCGGCCTCAAGCTCATCCAGGCCCGCACCGGCACCACGACCTTCACCATCGACGAGCCCGCCGCCATCGACCCCAACGGCACCCTCAGCCGATGGGTCGTCGACTCCTACCGCTCGGGGATTTGACCCCCCGCTGTCGAGGCGGTCGATGAGCGACGCTAACTGCGCCCACCAATCCCTCATCCCGTTCCTTTATCATACTGTCGCCACGGCCTTCCCTCCACCCCCTACAACTGAAAATGACCCCGGACGTTCAACCGCTTCCCCTTTGAATTCTTCAAATGCGCCCGTTCATACTCCGACGGCGTCCGCCACCGCAGAATCACTGTCTTGTCCTCCGGCGCAGGCTCATCCGTGCTCCGTCGCAGCAAAATCACATTCCCCACCTCCACGTCACCCGCCCGCTGCCAATTCCTACCCTTGAGCAGGTCGAGGATTTCTTCCTTGGCCCCGGCGCTTGGCGTGCGCGACACCTCGCGCGACAGCGGGGCCCCGTCGCTTGTCCCCGGCCGGGCGCGGCCTACGGCTGAGTCGGGGACGGTCTGGTGGCTGAACTCCTGAGCGGACAGCGGAACCACCCAGACGAGCAGGAGCCAGCAGAAAGCGGTCGATTTCAGTTTCATCCAGTGGTTCAGCCTGGCCGGGTTTAAGTTTTCCAAGAAGCAAGTTGCCAATCCGGGTTCGAATCAACCGATCCACGTTATAGCCCAAACGCCAAAACATCAACCGGATCTGGCGGTTCAACCCCTGCGTTAAAACCACCTCCGCCCAGGCACCAGGTAGCACCCGCACCGATTCGGCCTTCGCAAAGCCTGGCTCAATCGTAAACCCCTTCTCCATCTTCCGCGCATCCATCTCCGCCAGAGGCTTGTCCAACTTCACCCGGTAGGTCTTTTCAATCCGATACGATGGATGCGCCAACCGCTGGGCCAGATCCCCCTGGTTGGTCAAAATCAACAGACCCTCACTATCCGCATCCAGCCGGCCCACGTAAAAAAGGCGGGGAATCCCTGGTCCCAGATAATCAAAAACCGTTCGGGGTGCCCCCTGGGGATCCCTTGAACAAACTGCTCCCCGCGGCTTGTGAAACAATAATGTCAGCCTTGGTTCCGCCCGAACCACCCGGCCATCTACCCTGACCGTGTCCCCTTCCGCCACCGTCGTGGCCAGCGACATGACGGGCGACCCATTGATCTCCACCCGCCCTTCCCGGACCAAATCCTCAACCTCTCGCCGGGATCCAAATCCCGCCGAGGCAAGAAACCGGTTCAGGCGCATCGCATTTCCCGGTCGCCCCGCCAACCGGCTCAGGCTTCCGGCTTGGTTTTGGGCAGGTTGAGAACGCGGGTTCCCTCTTTCCACTGGCCCCGCTTTTTCATCAGGTCCACCCGCTCGAAACGTTTGAGGACGTTCCGCTTGACCGTAATGGTGCTCGAACCCCGAAGGCTTTTGTGCTGTGACATAAGGCTCGAAAGGCTACGGGTCGCCAGCCCACTGGCAAGAGCAAACCTCGACCCCACACTTTCTTCGTGCGCTCTCCGGACCACCCGCTAACCTCTCCCATCTGTCTATGTTGCCTTCCATCCAGAACGTCCACGTCCGCGAAGTCGTCCGGCTCATCTCCCCCATCGCCCTCAAAGAATCCCTCCCCGCCCCGGAATCCGCCTATCGCCTCGTCCACGAGTCCCGCGAAACCATCAAAGCCATTCTCCAAAAACGCGATGACCGGCTTCTCATCGTCGTTGGACCCTGCTCCATTCACGACCCCGACGGTGCTCTCGACTACGCCCGCCGCCTGGCCGCCGTCCGCGATGAAGTCGCCGACCGTCTCTTTATCCTCATGCGCGTCTATTTTGAAAAACCCCGAACCACCATCGGCTGGAAAGGTCTCATCAACGATCCTGAACTCGACGGCTCCACCCGCATCGAAGCTGGCCTTCCACTCGCCCGGAAACTCCTCCTCGACATCGCCGCACTTGGCCTGCCCGCGGCCACCGAATTTCTCGACCCCATCCTCCCTCAATACACTTCCGACCTTATCAGTTGGGCCGCCATCGGTGCCCGAACCACCGAGTCCCAAACCCACCGCGAAATGGCCAGTGGTCTCTCCATGCCCATCGGCTTCAAAAACGGCACCGACGGCAGTCTCCAGGTCGCCATCGACGCCATGGCTGCCGCCATGCACCCCCACAGTTTTCTCGGCATCGACCGCGACGGCCTCACCTCCATCATCCGTACCACCGGCAACCCTTGGGGGCACGCCGTCCTCCGCGGCGGTCATATCCGAACCAACTACGACCCCGAAAGCATCCAGGAAGCCCTCGCCCGACTCGAGAAAGCTGGTCTCAACCCCGTCGTCATGGTCGATTGCAGCCACGCCAACTCCGGCAAGCAGCCCCTCAAACAGGAAATCGTCTGGCGTTCCGTCATCGAACAACGCACTGCCGGTAACACCGGCCTCATTGGGATGATGGTCGAAAGCTACCTCGAGGCCGGCAGTCAACCGATCACCTCCGGCCGGTCCAGCCTCCGCTACGGTGTTTCCGTCACCGACCCGTGCCTCGACTGGCCCGCAACAGAAAAACTCCTCCGTTTCGCCCACGACGCTCTTGCCTGAATCTCCACTCTCCCGCCGTGAGCCACGACCTCACGTCCCCGCCACCCGTCTCAGCCCAACCCCAGCACATCAAACATCGTATAACTCCCCGGCCCACGCCCCTTCAACCACGCCGCTGCCCGCAGGGCTCCCCCCGCAAACGTATCCCGGCTCGACGCTTTATGCGTTAGCTCAACCCGCTCCCCCGCACCGGCAAAGACTACCGTGTGGTCCCCCACCACATCCCCACCACGCAACGCGTGAACCCCAATCTCCCGACCCGTCCGTTCCCCCGTATCGCCCAGACGCCCGTGCCGACAAAGCTCCTCGTAGGTCCCGCCCATCTGCTCTGCCAAAATTTCCGCCAAGCGCCGGGCCGTTCCGCTCGGCGCGTCCTTTTTCAACCGGTGATGCATCTCCACCACCTCCCGGTCGAAACCCTCACCTAAAATTTCCGCCGCCCGGCGCGTCAGATAAAAAAGCGCGTTCACCCCAACCGAAAAATTCGGCGACAAAATCAGGGGAATCCGTTCCGCACAGGCCAGCACCGCCTCCCGCTCGGACGCCGTGTGGCCCGTCGTTCCAATCACCAGTGCCTTGCCCGCCCGGGCCGCCCATGTAGCAATCTCCACCGTGGCCGTGTGATGCGTGAAATCAATAATCACGTCACACGCTCCGAACTGCGCCGCAATTGCATCCCCCACATCCACCTCGTCCACCACCTCAAACGATGGGTCCTTCTTCGCCAAACCCACAATCGCCTGCCCCATCCGCCCACGTGCGCCAACCATCACAATCCGTGTCATCGTTTCATCACTCCAAATTTAATCTGTCTGCCAAAGCCAAGAGCCGCTCACGGTTGCCCGCCGTCATCGGCACCAGCGGAAGCCGGACCTCATCCGTCATCCAGCCCTGCCCCGCCAGCAACGCCTTAATCGGTGCCGGGTTGCTTTCAATAAATAAATCCTTGAACAACGGATAAAGCTCCAGGTGTTCTTTCAGTGCCGCGTCAAAACGCCCGGCCAGGGCCAGCCCCACCAGCTTCTTCACCCGCTTCGGAGCCGCGTTCGACGCCACACTGATCACCCCACACGCCCCCACCGCCATCGCCGGCAACGTCATGCTGTCGTCCCCCGATAAAATCAGGAAACTCTCCGGCAACGCCGCCCGCAACTGCGAAAAACGCTCAATCGATCCTCCCGATTCCTTGATCCCCACAATGTTCGACCGACTCTCCGCCAGACGGACCACTGTTTCCACGCCAATCTCCACTCCGCACCGGCCCGGAATCGAATAAAGGACAATCGGCAGATCCGTCGACCCGGCCACCGCCGAAAAATGCGCCACCAACCCCTCCTGCGTCGGACGGTTGTAATACGGTGCCACCAAAAGCACCCCGTCCGCTCCGACCCGCTCGGCTTCATGCGTCAGCTCAATCGCTTCCTGCGTCGAGTTCGAGCCCGTTCCGGCCAGCACCTTGGTCTTGCCACTGGCCCGCCGCACCGCCAGTTCAATCACCCGGATATGCTCATCATGGCTCAGCGTCGGAGATTCACCCGTCGTCCCCACCGGCACAATCCCG
>CALFVM010000070.1 GCA_937928665.1 uncultured Candidatus Methylacidiphilales bacterium | reverse complement strand
GCCCCCGCCGCCGCTCATCTGGTTAGCCGCCTCGCTCAGGCGCTCGGCCCACGCAGCAAACGCCTCGGCCCAACGCGACGCCTGCCCGATCGCGGTTCCCGACCGGTTCGCCCCCACCAGGTTGCCCAGTTGCTCCAGAGCCCGAGCCGCTTCCGCCTCACCCATTTCTCCAACCACCGATTCATACACCTCGGCTTGCATCCGCTGGGCAAACGCTTTCATCTCACCCTGGAGCCGCCCGGTTTCCTTGGCGGCTGCGGCTTCCCGCCCGGCCATGTTCTCCAAATTCGACCGTTCTCGCGCCGGGACCTGTTCCGGCAATAACCCGACCAATTCAGGGAACGCCCGCTTCAAGCCCTCCTCCACCTCCCGCTGCACCCCGGAAATTTCCCGGAGCCGGGCGGCAAAGTTCCGGGCCTGAGCCCGGTCGGATTCCTTGGCCAAATCCTGCTGCATCTCCCGCAGACGCTGCAAGGCGGCCTGCTCCTGCGCCCGTGCTTCTTCTGTGGCCGCCCGCCGGTCTTGCTGCCGGGACGCCTCCGACAACTGGGCCTGCGCCTGGCTCATGGCGTTCTTGGCCGCATCCTGCAACCGTTCCGCCAACTCGGCCATGGCCGCCAGTTGCTCGGCCGGTGTCTCCTCGTTGCGCATTGCCTCCTCCAGTGCCTTGGCCGCCTCTTTGGCCAACGCCTCGGTCTGCTCCCGTAAACGTTCCTGTTCCCGCGCTTGCGCGGCCAACTCCTGCCCGGTCTCCGACGTGGCTAATTCGCCCCCATCCAGACGTGCGGTCTCCTCAGTCCGGGCCAGCAGGTTCTCCTGTCCCTGCACGACCGCTTCCAAACCTTCCGCCAGCTTCTCCATTTTCTCCTGCACCAACGCGGCATGCTCTGCCGGGGTTAACACCAGGATTTGATACGGTGCCGAGTTGGTCCATTCTCGGCCCGGCTTGAAATCCTTGGCTCGCGCACGCACCAACACGGTCGTGCCGGGCCGGATCCCAAGGACCCGCGGTGAGAACCGGAGTCCCCGTACCATTTGCCGCAGGGATGGCCCACCTTCCTGCGCCTCCCAAAGCTCCTCCGCCCCGAGCGGCTCGTTGCCCGCCGCCCGATCAAAAAGGGAGTAACGCGCCTCCAACATCTGGAGCCCAAAATCATCCTCACCCACCACAGAAAACTCCAGAACCTCGTCCGGCAGAATTGCCACGGCTGGTGCCAAATCCTTGAAGTCAGGCCGGGGCATCTCATCCGCGTAGCGCTTGACCTGCAAATGGAGGGGCTGTCGTCCGGCCAGGCCCAGAACATCTTTCCAATGCACCGCCAGGGCATCGCCATCCATCCACGCATCGGTCAGCGGCACCGACCACTCGGAGTCGCGCAACTCCGGACCCGCGCCAATCTCCGGCTCCATCCGGGCCCAAATTAAATCCCTTGTCATCTTCGCCCTTAAGCCAGCCCGGCCTCCCTCCACCAGGCGGAGCACACCCTGATCCAACACCACCTCTTCGGTCTCCCTCTGCAAATAATCCGGCCACTCCACCGTCGCGGTTAACCCTGACAACGCCGGACGATGCGTCGGGATTAGCTCAATCGATTCACGACGGTCCCCGTGCGCCAGCCGCAGAGTGGCTGTCTCCGTCAAGGGAGGCAGGCTCAGGCGGACCGAACTTCCCGCAATTTCACCGGCCAGCGGCTCGTGCCCTGGCAAACGTCCCACCACCTTTACCGGACGCCAGGATGAGCGATAACGGACTTCGGCCCGGAGTTCGTGCGGCTCGCCAAACGGCACCACCAGCCGGTCTGGCAAGCCCGACAGTTCAACAAACGTGAATCGCTCTGTCCCGGATGCCGGCCAGGCCCAGCGAACCAGCGCGTTCGTCCACACTTCCGGCAGAGTGACCGCCGAACCGACAACCAACGTCACCAGACACGCCAGCACCAGGCCCCATCGCTTGGCCAGACGGACATCGACCGACTCGACAAACGAAAGTCCTGCCGTCTCCTCCGCCACCTGGGCAATGGCGGCCCGGCAGAGTGCCGGGGATACCCCGTCCTCTCCCTCCTGATGGGTCAGTTCGACAATCCCCAACAGTCGGTCGCCCAGGCGTCGGTGGCGCCGTTGCACAACCCGGGCCAGATCTTCCATGCTCGGCTTCCGCACCAACCACCGCCGGGCCCACCACCAAACGGTCCCGGCCACAGCGCCCAACGTCAGCAGGAAAAACGCCCAACGCACCCAAACCGGTACCTCAAAAAAGCGGTCCGCAACAAAAAATAGCAGGAGCGACCCGAGCAAACCCGTCCCGGCAATGGCTCCGGCCCAAATCGTTTCCACCCACCAGAGACGGTGGGTCAATGCATTGAACTGGCCGCGCAACCCCTGCGGCAAATCAAACTGCTGGCCGCTCATTTCCGGCTCCTCTCCCATGCCGCCAGTGCCTCCGCCGATTCGTTCGCCTTGGCTCTGTTCCCCGCCCGTTCCCAGGCCGCCCGGGACTTGCGCAACGCCTCCGGTGTCAGTTCCGGATGATCAATCAACAGGGCCACCGCCCCGTACAACTTCGCCGCCTCCTCCGGTTTCTTCTCTGCCAGTGCCAGGTCGCCCATCAGCATCCGCCCCCGCGCATTGAACTCGCCCTCTGGGTTTTGGCGCAGAATCTGGTCGGTCAGCTTGGCGGCACCCGCGAGATCACCCGCCCCGATCAACGCCTGCGCCAACGGCACCAAGACCACGCTCCGGTTCGCGTCATCCGGAAAATTAACCCGGAACGATTGCCATTCCTTTACCGCTTCCGGCCACAATTCCAATTCATTCAACAGAAGACAAAGAGCCAGTTGATTCCGCTGCCGTTGCTCGGACTCCTTCGCCTCCGCCACCGCCCGGCGGAACCATGGAATCGATTCGCCCTTCTTTCCCTTCTCCACCAGACCAAACGCTACCCATGCTACCGCCTCGGGTTGAACCGGAGCCGCTTTGGGCTGGTTCTTCCGCCACGCATCGTAGCGCACAATTTCATCCCGGACCCCTTCCACATCCTCTCGTGCCAAAGCCAGCTCCAGCAGGTTTTGCGTCGCCTGGCCCTCATACGTTTTCGGATCGAGTTCCCGGGCTCGTTCCCAGTCGAGCCGCCCCTCCTGGGGGCGACCCAGTTCCCGGGCGCACTGTCCCAGCCATGCGTGCGCATCCGCCGCGTGCTTCGTTTTCGGAAACCGCTCCAGGAGTGCCTTCAACTGAGCCTCCATCACATTGAACTTTTTCATCGTCCCGGCCAATACCGCCGTCTTCCAACGCAACGTTTCCGCCTCTGGAAAGTCAGGATACTCCTCCGCCAGCCGCAGCCACGACGCCAGCGCGGCTTCGTTCTGACCGGCCTGTTGCTGCGCCTGGCCCATCAACCAAAGAACGGATGGGACCGCTGGATCTTTCGGACTTTTTTCTAAAAACGCCCTGCCCGCCTCCGCTGCGCCCGTGTAATCCTTCAACTCAAACGCTCCCTGCGCCACGCGGAGATGAAGTGCGGCCTGACGCTCCGGTGCTAGTGTGCCAAAGGCCTTATCCTTGGCGATCTCCCGGTACATTGGCGTCGCCGCCTTCCAGTCCTGCTTCTCAAACAGCCCGTCGGCCCGGATCAGCTTGACTTCAAAGGCCCGCGCACCCTCGGGAAACCTGGCCAGATAACGGGCCGTCTCCGGCAGCAAATCTTTGTCCCCAGCTCCTGCCATCACCAGGACCCGCCCCCACGCCGCTGCCTCCGCCTGTCGGCTCTTGGGGAACTCTTTCAAGATAAATTCGTATTGCGTCTTGGCCTCCTCCCCTTTTCCCGTCAACCGAAGCGATTCCGCCACCAGCAGAAAAATCTCCGAACGGGTCGCCTCCGGCAAATCTGGACGGACCTCATTGAAGGTCGCCACCACCTCGGCGTACTTCCCGGCCGCAAAATGAGTAAAAATCAGGCCGCCATGGGCCAGCGTCTTCCAGTGGGCATCCCCCTCGGTCCGTCGGGCAGACTCAAAATAACCCGTGGCCAGCGGGTAGTCCTGTTGACTGAAGGCCAGGTTCCCCGCCCGGACGGCTGCTTCCGCTTTGGTCTTCGCGTCGTGCCCCTCGGCAAACACACGCTGGAGCAGCACCTTCGCCTCATCCTTCTTCCCTTCTTTCTCCAGAACTATCGCCAGCCGCAGACGCCCATAATCCGCCAACGGCCCCGCCTCCGGCAACCCGGCCAAACCCGCCAGTTGCTCCCGCGCTTCCTCCAGTTTGCCCGCTTGTTCCGAAGCGTAGGCAAAAAGAAATCGCGCCCGGTCCCTCAGTTGGCCACCCAGCTTCGGCTCAGCCTCACGCAAAGGTCCACGGGCTTCCGCAAACTTCTTTTCCGCCACCAGCATTTCGCCCTCCAGCAATAAGCCCTCGGCCAACCACGGACCGTCCGGGGCGCGGCGGCGCAAATTCTCCAAAGCCTTGCGCGATTCCTCAAATCGGCCCAGCTCCCGGTAACCTTGTGCCACGCGAAACAGGATTTCATCCGTCCGCGAACCTTCGGGGTAAAACTTGAAAATCTCAAAATAAAGCCCCAACGCTCGGCCCGGCTCGCCCGCACGGTGGAAAGCCAACGCTTCCTGAAACAACTCTTCCTCGCTGGGGCGAAGGGCCTCCAACTGCGCCAGGGCCTCTCCAGGCGTTACGGCTGCCGGTGCCACCGGCTCAGCCGGACGCACCTCTTGGCTCCGCGCCAGCCCCGCTCCCAGCAGCAAAAGCCCGCACACTCCGGTCCATCGCACCGCCAGCATGCCCTCTATGTTGGAGCCATTCCCGCCCCATGGCAACCGCCGCCTCAAACCTTGCCCAGTAGGAGGACCGATGCCGCTGCGTAATCTTTCGTGTGGGTCAAACTCAACTGCGCCGACCCATACCTTCGGGCCTCCGCCAAAACGCCACCGTTGCCATGAAGCGCAAGGCCCGGCCGCCCGGCACCATCCCGGGTCACCTCAATATCCAGCCAACTGATCTCCTCCCCAAGACCCGTTCCAAATGCCTTGCCCACCGCCTCCTTTGCCGCCCACCGGGCAGCCAGGTGGGGCACGGGATCGGCGTGACTCTGACAAAACTCAATCTCCGCCGGGGTATAAATCCGGCGAAGAAACCGATCCCCGAACCTCTCCACTGAACGGGCGATCCGGCTGTTGTCCACCAGATCAATCCCATGTCCAATCACGGTGCCGCTCACCCGCCTGCTCCCATCGCCCTCAACATCTCTTTCACCGCACATTCCATTCCCACGAAAATGCTTCGGCTGACAATCGCGTGCCCGATATTCAACGTTTCCACATGCGGGGTGCTAAGGAATGCCGCCAGGTTGGTATAATTAAGCCCATGACCCGCATTGACCCGCAAACCGAGGCCGTGGGCCAGCTCGGCCGCGGCCCTCAAAT
>CALFVM010000069.1 GCA_937928665.1 uncultured Candidatus Methylacidiphilales bacterium | reverse complement strand
CCGGAAGCGTTAATGGCGTAAGCGTAGCTAGGGGTGGGGCCGGGCAGAGGTTGGTAGGGGGAATCGGGGAGGGGCTCAGCGAGGACGCGGACGGTTAGGAGGAGGCAGAGGCCAGAAGCGAGGAGCGAGGGTGGGGTCGTTCATCTCCATGGGTTTTTAGTAATTATGAGAAAAGGTGCAAGCGTTATTTTTGTGAGAGTCCGGCATGAAGAGGATCGGATCCAGAGACGAGTGAATCTTTTTTTCCCGGCTGGCAAACAAGGCGAGTGGGTGGCCGACGGGACGAACTTCGTCCTCGACCCTGTCCGGCGGATGGATAAACCAGAGGATCATGATGCGTTGGTTCGTTTTTGTGGTGGGTTTCCTGCCCGTCTTGACCTTTTCGGCGTCGGCCCAGATGACGGAGGAGGCGCAGCAGATTTTTGCGTCGCAGACGTTGCTGGAGATGATTCTGTCGGTGGGTTGGGTGTTGGTGCCGCTGATCTTTCTCTCCGTGGCGGTGATCGGGCTGGTGATTTTTAATTTGTTTTGGTTGCGGCAGGGGAACATTGCGAGCCGCGATTTTGTGTTAAAGGCGTCGCGGGATTTGACCGATCGTAATTTGGAGACGGTGCTGGATGACTGCGAGCGGAGCAAGGAATGCGCGGCGCGGGTGTTGGCCAAGCTGATTCTGTTTGCCCGGGATAATCCGTCGGTCGATTTGGACTCGCTCAAGTCGGTGGCGGAGGCGGAAGGGGCGCGGCAGGCGATGCGGATCAACCAGCCGAATCTTTTGTTGTTGGACGCGGGGGCGATTGCGCCGCTGGTCGGTCTATTGGGGACAGTGGTCGGGATTTTGCGTTCGTTCGGTTCGATTGCGGCGGACAACACGCCGATGCGGACGGTGATTTTGGCCGGGGGCGTTTCCCAGGCGTTGATGGCGACGGCGATTGGGCTGACGATTGCGCTGACGGCGATGTTTTTTTATTCGTGGTTCCGGCTGCGGATTCAGGGGCTGCTGGGGCACTTTGAGCAAGCGGTGACGGAGCTGACGGTGAAAGCGTTTGCACGCTTGGCCTCGGGAAAGTGATCTGGCGTTTCTGATCCATGAACTTCCGCAAGCACGTTTCGACCGAGCCGATGAGCCTGCAGCTGGCGCCGTTCATTGATGTGATGATGTTTTTGCTGACCTTTTTTCTGCTGACGTGGTCGCTGGGGCGTTATGAAGCGGAATTGAGCATACGGCTGCCGACGGCGGAGGAGGCCGAGATTTCTCGGGCGATGCCGGGGGAAATTTTGATCAATGTGAATCGGGAGGGTGAGGTGTTGATCAACCGGCGGCTGCATTCGTCAGACCAACTGCGCACGTTGCTGACACGGTTGACGGCGGATTTCCCGGATCAGGCGGTGATTCTGCGGGCGGATGCGGAGACGAGTTATCAGGATGTGATCCGGGTGATTGATGTCTGCAAGGCGGCGAATGTCTGGAACATTGCGTTTGTCACGGCTGCGCCGGGTGAACCGGCCCTGGTTCCCGATCCGTAAGGTGGAGCGGAGGTGGAGCACGTGCTCCGCGTTTGAACGGGATGTTCTGGGATCAGTGGGCGAGGCGTGAAGGTGTGAGGGGAGGAGGCAGTCCGCGGAGGGCCCGGAAGACGGCTTCCGGAGTGGCGGGTGAAGCGAGGGCGATTTCTTCTCCCGCGGGTCGGCAGGCTGCGACGGCGTCGCGGATGGCTTCGCGGACGGAGATGGCGAGCATGAGCGGGGGTTCTCCGACGGCTTTGCTGCCGTGGATGGTGCCGGGTTGGGCGGCGTTTTCCAGGAGGTCGATGTGGAAGTTGATGGGGACATCCCCGATGGTGGGGATTTGATAGGTGCTGGCTCCGTGGGAGAGGAGATGGCCCTGATCGTTCCAGAGAAGTTCCTCTCCGGTGAGCCAGCCCATGCCCTGGATGAAGCCGCCTTCGATCTGGCCCCGGTCGATGGCTTCGTTGAGGCTGCGTCCGACATCGTGGAGAATGTCGGTGCGGAGGAGGCGAACCTGCCCGGTGCGGACCTCGATCTCGACCTCGCTGACGGCAGCTCCGCAGGCGAAGTAGAAGAAGGGCCGACCCTGGGCGGCGGCGCGGTCGTAATGGATCTCGGGCGTGCGGTAGTAGCCGAAGGCGGCGAGGGCGACGCGGCGGAGGTAGGCGGTATTGACCACGTCGATGAAGGCGATGGATCGATCGGGGGTGGCAGGGTCGAAGATGCGGCCGTCCTTGAAAATGAGCCGGTCGGCCGCCGGGGTGGGACCGTGGGCGGCGAGATGTTCGGCCGCGAGTGGGCGGAGCCGGTCGATGATTTGGAGGCAGGCCTCGCGGACGGCGGCACCGTTGAGGTCGGAGCCGGAGGAGGCGGCGGTGGCGGAGGTGTTGGGAATTTTATCCGTGCGGGTTTGGGTGACGCGGACGGATTCGATGGGGACGCCGAGTTCGCGGGAGGCGACGCCGCGGATTTTGGTGTGAAGGCCCTGGCCCATTTCGGTGCCGCCGTGGTTTACCTGGACGCTGCCGTCGGTGTAAACGAGGACGAGGGCACCGGCCTGGTTGTAGGGGGTGTGCGTGAAGGAGATGCCGAACTT
>CALFVM010000068.1 GCA_937928665.1 uncultured Candidatus Methylacidiphilales bacterium | reverse complement strand
CTGGTTCTGCTTCTCCATGTCAAAGGCCTCGTTCAAACCGGCCAGGACTTGGCTGGGCTCCCGGAAATCGGTCTGCGCCAAGGCTTGGGAACGGAGCACATTCATCGCGGAAACCGACAGTAACGCCGCCCCCACCCCATGCCCGCACACGTCCAGCAGATAAACGGCAAAATGATCCTCATCAATCCAGTGGTAACCAAAGGAATCACCCCCAAGTGAGGTGGACGAAATAAATTGCCACGCCGTCGTAATGTCACCCTCTATCGGCGCGGGCAGGAGAGAACGGACGTAATCGGAAGCCTCCTCCAGCTCTTTGGCCAGTGCTTTCTGGCTCGCCTCAAGCTGACGGAAGGCTTCGTTCCGCTGCAACAGATTGAGGTAACCCTTGGCATGGTATCGAATCCGCGCGATGAGCTCGATCTTATCCGGAAGCTTGACCAGATAATCATTGGCCCCAAGCGCGAAGGCTTCCGCTTTGGTCTTCGGCTCCTCCTTGCTCGACAGCACAATCATCGGAACATCCCGCGTGGCCGGGTCTTCACGAAACTGCCGGACCAGCTCCAGCCCGTCCACGTCGGGCATAACCAAATCCTGGAGAATTAGCTTGGGTTGGATGTCCCGGCACATGTCCAGTGCCTGCTTCGGGTCGCTCAAATAATGCAACTTCACGTCCGGCTCCCCCGCCAACATTCGCCGCACCGCTTCCCCAATGATCGCCTGATCATCGATCAAGAGCACGGTCAATTCCTGGTCGCCCAAGTCCGGCTTACGCCCCATCCCACCAGCAGTCATGCCCCTTTCCTGCCCCGGGCCAGGCAGGGCGTCAATCCGCGATCTTCTCTCGGGCCGCCGCCAGCCGGTAGTGCAAACTCCGGCGGCTGATCCCAAGCCGGGCCGCCGCCGCCGTAATGTTCCCCCCGCACCGGGCCAGTGCCCGCCGGATCAGCTCCTGCTCAGCCTCTGCCAGCGTCATTTCTTCCAGTGGATGTGACTCCCGGGGCGAGGCGGGCGACGGCACGTGGGAAAACTCCTTCAATCCGAGCATCCCGCCCGGATACAGCACCACCATCCGCTCGATCACGTTCCGCAGTTGACGCAGATTCCCCGGCCAATCCATCCTGGCCAAATGCCGGACCAGCGGCTGACTCAGCCTGACCCTTCCCCGCCCGTGCCGCTCCCCCAAACTCCGGGCAAACCTTGCCGCCAACTCAGGGATGTCCTCCCGGCGCTCACGCAACGGCGGCAGGCGAAGGCTGACCACTTCCAGTCGATACAACAAATCACTCCGAAATCGCCCCTCGGCACACAGCCCGGCCAGACTCTGATTCGTCGCGGCGATGATTCGTGCATCGGCCCGCACCGTCCGCGGACTGCCCAACGGCCGATACACCCCGTCCTCCAGCACCCGTAACAAATCCGCCTGTCCCATCGGCGAAAGATCCCCAATCTCGTCCAAAAATAACGTCCCTCCCGTCGCCAACGCAAACCGTCCGTCCTTCGCCGCAATGGCACCCGTGAAGGCACCCTTCACATGCCCGAAAAGTTCCGATTCAATGATCGAATCAGGCAGGGCGGCACAGTTCACCGCCACCATGGGCCCTCGCCGACGGTGACTCCACGCATGCAATGCCTGCGCCACCAACTCCTTACCCGTTCCGCTTTCCCCTTCGATTAAGACCGTCGCGTCGGTCGGTGCCGCCCGCCGGACCAGTTCAACCGCGGCACGAATGGCGGGGCTTCGCCCGATCAGGAATGCTTCCTCCCGATACTGCCCCGCCTTCATCCCCCTGATGAGCGCAATTTTTGGAAAAACAAGCGAGCAATTTTTGCTCATAAGCACCAGAAACGAGACGTTTTTCGACCACAAGTATTCTTTCTATCTCCCTAAGTAACAGTAGTTTATACCCAACATACCGCCTCTGGCATTCCGGCTGCATTTTCCGGCGGAAATGGCAGATTCCATCCACCGACCAGTCTTCCGTCCCCGCTCTCTTGAACTCCTTCGTTCGGGCGGACCCACCTGGTCGCTTTCAGGCGAACTGATGGCGGGCCTGTCGGTGGGACTGATCGCCCTGCCCCTGGCACTCGCCCTCGGCATCGCCAGCATCCCCGCCGGGCTTGCAACACCCATCGCTGCCCCCGCCCTGGGCGTTGTCACGGCGGTAGTGGCAGGCATCTTGATCTCGCTGCTCGGCGGCAGCCGGGTTCAGATCGGCGGCCCCACGGCCGCCTTCATTCCCATCATTCTCCTAATCGCCTCCACCCACGGTTACGGCGGCCTGGTCATCGCGACCATGATGGCCGGGGTCATCTTGATCCTGATGGGCCTGACCCGCATGGGCACCTTGATCAAGTTCATCCCGTGGCCCGTCACCAGCGGATTTACCACCGGCATTGCCGTCGCCATTATGCTCACGCAACTGCCCGACTTTTGCGGTCTCAGCGTCAAGGAACCGGTGCCGCGCGAATTTTTTGAGCGGATACCCTGGTTGGTGAACCATCTTGGCGACATCGATGCCGGAACCACCCTGCTTTCCATCGGCTGTCTCGCCTTCATTCTCCTCTGGCCACGGCTTGGCTTAAAGCACCTTCCCGGCTCGGTCGCTACCATGCTCGGTGCCACCCTCCTGGTCGCGGCCGCCGGATGGCTCGGCGGCGGAAGTTTTGCCACTATTGGCACCAAGTTTGGGCCCGGTGCCATCCCGGCCGGGCTCCCCGCCCCTGCGTTTCCCGATTTCGACTGGACCACTCTCCGGGACCTCATCGGTCCGGCCACCGCC
>CALFVM010000067.1 GCA_937928665.1 uncultured Candidatus Methylacidiphilales bacterium | reverse complement strand
AGAGGGCATGAGCGATGGAGCGGCGCGATTTGGGGCCCCATGGAGTCAGGGAGTCACCCTTCTGACCGCCGGGTGTGCGCTGCTTTTGCTGGCCTTGCCAGTGGTCTTTCACTTCACCCTTCCGGTGGAACCGGGCAGTCGTGTCCTGATCCAAAGCCTACCTCTCGCCTTGCTGATCGGCGTGGCACTATTTTCAATCCAGGGATATGAGGTCAGTGACAAGGAACTCTGGATTATCCGTCCGCTCTGGGCGACCCGGGTGGAGTTGGCGGAGTTGGAATCGGCGGTGGCCGAGCCGGGAGTCATCGGATGGCGCACCCTGCGTGTGGTGGGCAGTGGGGGATTGTTCGGATTTATCGGCTGGTTTTACAACACGCGATTCGGACGGTTCCGGGCCTGGGTGACTGATCCGGGACGGACGGTGGTGTTATCGGTGGGCAAGAGGACATTCGTGGTTTCGCCGGATAATCCGGCGCGGTTTGTTCAGGCTCTGCCCAAGGTGGGTGGGGCGGGCAGAGGTAGCCCTGTTCGTGGTTGAGGAGTATGACCTGTGGGTGCGGTTAGGCAGCCGCTGGTGCCGCGTGGCCGATGTTGACGCTGGAGTTCTGAGGATGGAGTGCGGTGGGTGGATGCTCGGGCCGGCGGGTGTCAGTTGGCGATTTGGCGGAGGACGAAGGGGAGAATGCCGCCGTGGCGGTAGTATTCGATTTCGATGGGGGTGTCGATGCGGAGGATGACGGGGATGGTGCGGACGGAGTTGTCTGCGGCTTTGATTTCGAGGTTGAGTTGTTGACGGGGGCGGAGGTCGCCGGTGAGGCCGCGGAGGGTGAAGCGTTCCGAGCCGTTGAGGCCGAGGGTGACTGCGGAGGTGCCTTCCTCGAAGCAGCAGGGAAGGACGCCCATGCCGACGAGGTTGCTGCGGTGGATGCGCTCGAAGCTTTCGGCAATAACGGCGCGGACGCCGAGGAGGGCAGTGCCTTTGGCAGCCCAGTCGCGGGAGCTGCCGGTGCCGTATTCTTTGCCGCCGAAGACGATGAGGGGGATGCCGGCTTTTTTATAGGCTTCGGCGGCGTCATAGATGGGGACGATGTCGAGGGGGTTGCCCAGGAAGTTGCGGGTGACGCCGCCTTCGACGCCGGGGATCATGAGGTTTTTGATGCGGACATTGGCGAAGGTGCCGCGGGTCATGACCTCGTCGTTGCCACGACGGGAGCCGTAGCTGTTGAAGTCTTCGGGGGCGACGCCGCGGCTGAGGAGATGTTGACCGGCAGGGCTGTTCTTTTTGATGCTGCCGGCAGGGGAGATGTGGTCGGTGGTGACGGAATCGCCGAAGATGCCGAGGGCGCGGGCGTCGATGATGTCGGAAGGGGCGCGAGGTTCGGGGGAGAAGTTCTGGAAGAAGGGAGGCTCGTGGATGTAGGTGCTCTGGGGATCCCAGGCATAGACGTCACCGGTGGGAGCGGGGATTTCGTTCCAGGCGGGGTTTTGACCGGCGAAGTCGTCGTAGAGTCGGCGGAAGACATCCGGCTGGAGGGCGGATTGGAGGAGGTTGCGGATTTCGGAGAGGGAAGGCCAGATGTCCTTGAGAAAGACGGGCTGGCCGTCGGAGCCGGTGCCGAGGGGTTCGGAGGTGAGGTCGATATCGACGCGTCCGGCGAGGGCGAAGGCGACGACGAGGGGCGGGGACATGAGGAAGTTGGCTTTGATGGACTGGTGGACGCGGGCTTCGAAGTTCCGATTGCCGGAGAGGACCGAGGCGGCAATGAGGTCGTGTTTGAGGACGGTGTCTTCGACCGGGGCGGCGAGGGGGCCGGAGTTGCCGATGCAGGTGGTGCAGCCGTAGCCGACGAGGTTGAAGCCGAGCTGGTCGAGGTAGGGTTGGAGGCCGGTTTTGTTGAGATAATCAGTGACGACGCGGGAGCCGGGGGCGAGGGAGGCTTTGACAACGGGATCGACGGAGAGACCGCGTTCGACGGCGCGTTTGGCGAGGAGGCCGGCCGCGAGCATGACGGTGGGGTTGGAGGTGTTGGTGCAGGAGGTGATGGCGGCGATGAGGACGGAGCCGTGCCCGATTTTTTGGCGCTCGTTGACCTGGCTGTCGGCGGTGTCGGGGGCAACGGTGGAGGGACGCTCATCGACCATAGCGTCCTCGGTGGCGGGGTTGGTGTCGTGTTTTTGGGCCTGGTTGGGCGTGAAGCCGTTTTGAGCACCACCTTCGTGGCGGGCGGAGGCACCGTTGCTGAATGATTCGGGGACGAAGGCTTCAAAAGAAAGTTCTTCGGCCTTGCGTCCGTAACCACCTTCGGCGACGGGGAGGGTGAAGAGTTCGGTGAAGCGGCGGCCGAGGTGATGGAGGGGGACGCGGTCCTGGGGACGCTTGGGTCCGGCGACGGCGGGTTCGACGGTGGCGAGGTCGAGGGGAAGGACGACGGAGTAATCGATTTGGCCTTCTGAAGGGATGCCGAAGAGGTTCTGGGCTTTGAAATAATCGCCAACCAATGCGATGGTAGAATCGGGTCGTCCGGTTTGGCGAAGGTACGCAAGCGATTCGTGATCGACCGGGAAGAATCCCATAGTGGCGCCGTATTCCGGAGCCATATTGGCAATGGTGGCACGGTCGGGCAGGGGGAGGGCGGCGGCACCGGGGC
>CALFVM010000066.1 GCA_937928665.1 uncultured Candidatus Methylacidiphilales bacterium | reverse complement strand
TACACCTACCAGGCCAAGTTCGGCATCCGCAACTGGGAAGGCGGCGGTCGCAGCTCCGCCCGTGAAACCATCGGCCGCGTCGCCGCCGCCGCCGTCGCCAAACAAGTCTTCCGCCAACACCTCCCCAAACTCGAAGTCCTCGCCTACGTCCGCCAAGTTCACAAGCTCGTCGCCAACTTCGATCCGGCCAAACTCTCTTTCACCGAGATCGAGAGCAACATCGTCCGCTGGCCTTCCGCCTCTGACGCCGAACGCGCCATCCGCCTCATCCAACGGGCCCGCGCCAGCGGTGATTCCCTCGGTGGCATCGTCGAATGCGTCGTCCGAGGCGTCCCCCCCGGTTGGGGCGTCCCCGTCTTCGACCGCCTGGAGGCCGACCTCGCCAAAGCCATGCTCAGCCTTCCTGCCAGCAAAGGGTTCGAAATCGGCTCAGGCTTTGCCGGCGTCCTTCTCAAAGGTTCGGAACACAACGATCCCTTTGTCCTCAGAGGTGGTCGCGTCCGCACCACCTCCAACCGCTCCGGCGGCGTCCAGGGCGGCATCAGTAACGGGGAAGATCTTGTCTTCCGCATCGCCTTCAAACCCGTCGCCACCATCGCCCGCCCCCAAGAGACCGTCACCGTGGATGGGAAAGCCGCGCAACTCAAAGCCCGTGGTCGGCATGACCCGTGCGTTCTCCCCCGGGCCGTCCCCATGGTCGAAGCCATGACCCAACTCGTCCTCATCGACCATTGGCTCCGCCACCGCGCCCAGAACGAGTGGCCCGAACCCGCTCCGGTCGCCCGCCGCAGGTCAGACCCTAGTGCCTCCTCATCCCCGTGACCAGACGATCGCGCTCGGCACCAGCCCCTTCATCCATTCGGATGGCTCAGGCCCCTATTCCACCGAACTAGACCGACCCGAAAATGGTCTTTCCATTTGAGCGCAGATCCAAACAGGCCTGCCCCAGCCGGTCCGCCAGCCCCTTCTCACCCTTTTTTAGATAGGTTCGCGGATCATAGGCTTTCTTGTCGCCAATCTCCCCGTCGATCTTCAACACGCCGTCGTAGTGCTTCATCACATGATCCACAATCGGACGGGTAAACGCATATTGCGTGTCCGTGTCGATGTTCATCTTCACCACCCCGTAATCCAGCGTCTCCTGAATCTCGTGCACCGGCGTTCCCGAACCCCCGTGGAACACCAGATCAAACTCCGCTTCCGCCCCGTATTTGGACATCACCGCGTCCTGACCCTGCTTCAAAATATCGGGCCGCAACTTAACGGCACCGGGCTTGTAGGATCCGTGAACATTCCCAAACGTCGCCGCAAACAAATAACGGCCCACACCCTGCAGCGTTTCATGCACGGTCAACATATCCTCAGGTGAGGTGTACAACTTCTCGGCCGGGTGGTCGGAGTGATCCACCCCATCCTCTTCACCCCCAACCACCCCGGCTTCCACCTCCAGAATAATTTCGTTTTCCGCACAGAGGGCCAGCAGTTCCTTGGCCACTTTCATGTTCTCCGCCAAGGGTAACTCGGATCCGTCAAACATGTGAGAGTTAAACAGGTTCCCCAAGCCCGCCTTCCGCCGGGCCGCCGTCGCCTCAATCAACGGGCGCAGGAACTTGTCCACCTTCCCCGGCTGACAGTGATCGGTGTGCAAACCCACCAGAATGTCATACCGCGCCGCCAACCGATGGGTCGCCTCCGCCAGAACAATCGCGCCCAGAGCCATATCCTTCACGTTCAGACCGGACGCGAACTCGCCCCCGCCGGTCGAAATCTGAATAATGCCATCCGATTTATTGTCCGCAAAGGCCTTGAGGGCGCCGTTGATCGTCGTGATCGAGGTGATGTTGATCGCGGGATAGGCGTAAGCACCCTTCTGGGCGGCATCGAGCATGGCGGCGAATTGTTGAGGCGTGGCAACGGGCATAAGTGAGATGAGGTTAAACGTTGTCGGCGAACGCACCGGGCGGCTCTCCCGACGCGGGACAGCACCGAGGTTCTAGCGGGGCGAGCCGTCCGGCGAAAGTCAAATCAGTCAAAGACTCCGCAACGTAACCTGGGCAATCCGGGCCGACTGCACCGGCCCCTGCCGCACCCGAAAGAGCACAGTAAAGGAGACCGGATCGCCCGGCCTCGCCCGCGCCAAGGCCCGTGGCAAATCCTCGTCCCTCGCCACCCGCTGCGATCCAATCGCCGTGACCACCATTCCCCGCTCAATCCCCGCCTGCTCCGCCGGCGTTCCCGGCCTCACCTGAGCCACGATCATACCCGTCCCAGGCCGGATGGCAAAGGCCCGCGCCAAATCCGGCGTCAATTCCTGCAACCTCAACCCGAACTTCTCGAACAACACCTCACTCAGAGCCTCTTCCGGAGGCGGTGGCAGCCGGCCCGTCGCAATCCCCACCGACTCCTCCACAAACGCTTTCACCCGCTCCCCCGGAATGGCAAACCCGATATTCTCCACCTGAATCATCCGGTTATCCCCAGCCACCGTTCCCATCTTCGCCGTGGACAAACCCACCAGTTGGCCCGCCCCGTCAATCAGCGGTCCCCCCGAATTACCCGGATTAATCGCCGCATCGGTCTGAAGCAGCCCTTCCATCACCATATCTCCAAACCGCAAGGTCCGGTCGCGCGCACTCAAGATCCCTTTGCTGACCGAACTTTCATAACCCACCGGATTCCCGATCGCGATGACCGTTTGCGCCAAGAGATTGGGGGAAAGCCGCGAAAGATCAAAGTGTGGGAACGTCCGTTCGGCATCGATCTTGATCAGTGCCAAATCCAACTCCTCCACCGCCCGCAACACCCGGGCCTCATGGTTTGACTTGTCGTGCAACGTCACCTTGACCGTCACCTGCCGCGCCCGTTGAACCACATGCGCGTTGGTCACAATATAACCCTCCGGACTCACCAACAGCCCCGACCCCAGCGACCGCACCGGCTTCCGCAACGTCCGCCCCGATCCATACACCGCCCCTCCAAAAAACCGTTCGATAAATTGGTCATGGGGATCGGCCACCTCCACAAATGACTCGGTATAAATATTCACCACTGCCGGAAGGACCGCCGCGACGGTCTTCACATTCATCTCTTCCTCTGGTGGCGTGGCTCTGGCGGTCATGGCACTGCCGACCAGCAGCAAAACCGCACTGACGATCCTCCACCATCCGCTGCGTGTTGTCTTCATCCTCGTAATCAGCTTCAATCCCGTTGCAAGATGCCTGTGGAACCCGGTAAACGCTACGCCAGTTGCGCCCGCCTGCGCGAGCCCGATTCGTCCAGCTTGGCGGAAGCTGACATGCAGCGTCTCTGGTTTGAGGAATGTTACCGCAACCCTCTGACGACCACAACAGGCGAAACCATCCGTATGCTCCAGCCCGGATTCTGGAACAAGGGTGCCGGACCCGACTTCACCCACGCCTGTCTCCTCAACGGTCAGGGCGAAAAAGAAGTCGGTGCCATTGAGATCCATCCCCGGCCTCCCGACTGGATCCAGCACGGACACGATCGCGACCGAAATTACGAGGGCGTCATCCTCCACGTCGTCTGGCAGCTCGGGCCACGCACCTTCTTTCCCGGAACCGAACAGGGCCGTGCCCTGCGCCAGATCGAACTCGCCCCCCAACTACGCGCTCCCGTGGCCCGGCTCCGCTCCCTCCTCACTGCCCGGCCCGAGGAAGTCGCCAGCGGAGTCCGCCTCGGTCGGTGCCGCCAAGAGTTAGCCGCCCTCCCTGCCGATCAGGTCCGCGATCTCCTGCGCGACGCCGGCTGGTTCCGGTTCCGGACCAAAACCCGCCTCTTCAACACCCGCGCCGAGGTCGTCGGCCCCGACCAAGCCCTCTGGCTCGGCATCGCCGAAGGCATGGGCTATGCCGAAAATCGGGAACCCTTCCGACTCCTGGCCCGGCGACTGCCCCTCGCCGAACTTCGCGCCCTTCCTCCACCGGTCAGGGAAGCCCGCCTCTACGGTCTCGCCGGATTCATGCCCGATCGTTTGATTGACCTGCCCGACCCAACCGGGAGGAAGTGGCTCCGCAGCCTTTGGGATGCATGGTGGAAAGAACGTGACCAGTTCGCCGACGAAATCCTACCCCCCGCCCGATGGACCCGGGCCGGCGTCCGCCCCGCCAACCGCCCCGAACGGAGACTCGCCGCTCTGGTCGCACTTCTCCACCTCTGGCCGTCATTCATACAAGATCTCGCCAACCCCGATCAAAGCCGAACGGAAACCCTTCTGGCCGGACTCCAACACCCCTTCTGGTCCCATCACCTCGGCTGGCACTCCGCGGCCAGGCCCGCCCCCATCGCGCTCCTTGGTAAAGAACGGATCGAGCGCCTTCTCTTCAATACCCTCTGGCCCGCCGCCCACAGCCAATCTCCCGCTCAGGTCGAATCGCTGCTCCTCGGACGCAAAGTCTCCGGACTCAACCGCTCGGTGCGCCGTGCCGCCGTCCGCCTGCTGCCGCCATCCTTTCCCACCGCATGGACCCGAGAACTCCTCGTCCAGGAGGGCCTGATTCAGGTCTTCCATGATTTCTGCCTCAACGAAACCGAACACTGCGCAACTTGCGACTTCCCCGAGTTCGTCCGGGCCTGGTCAGCCTGACCTCCCGACTTAAAAGCCCGCTGGAAGAAAACCGGCCGGTTTCCCCGCGATCCACTGGCTGAACTTGCTCACCTCCGGGTGCTCCCTCAACGTCTCCAACGTCGCACACGTGTCCGCCAGCTCCCGGTCATGCACCCGCCGATGCACATTCCGGTGACACGGATGACAAAGCCAAACCCGCAAGGCCCGCATCTCCTTCCTTCCATACGCCCTCTCAAACCGCGCCTTCTTCTGTTGGCTCCGCGGCACCAAATGATGAGGCTCCAGCTCCTCAACCCGTCCGCACAGGGCACACCTTCCATCCTCCGGATAGTCAAACCGGTCGTCGGCAGCCGCAATTTCGGTATCGCGCATCAAACCAACTCTAAGGCCTCGCAGCGACCACGCACGCTTTCTCCTTCGATCTCACCCCGTTGACCTCATGCCAATCAAACCTTAGCAGACCCTTGAAAAACCTCCCCAATG
>CALFVM010000065.1 GCA_937928665.1 uncultured Candidatus Methylacidiphilales bacterium | reverse complement strand
ATTCGGTTTTGCACCGGAACCGGATGCACATCCGGCTGCAGCCGAACGAAGGGGTTCATCTCCGGTTCAATGCGAAGGTGCCGGGTCGGCGGCAGGTGGACGGTGTGGACATGGATTTTGCGTATAAATCGAAATACGGCTCCTACTCCCCAGAAGCGTATGAACGGCTGCTCCACGATGCGATTGTGGGGGATTCCACGCTGTTCACGCGGGCGGATGAGGTGTTGGAGGCCTGGCGGATCATTGATGCAATCCGGGACGGGGTGGGGTCGACCCCGCCGGCACTCTACCGGGTGGGGTCATGGGGCCCGCACGAGGCCGACATGATGCTGAAGGCCGATGGGAATTCTTGGGTCGATTTTGATGTGAACGCATGACGAACACCCTTACCGTTGGGGCGTGCCTGGGGCCAGAGCACGCGACTGCCCTGGCAACGGGCGGCGAGATTGACTTTCTTGAAGTCAACGTGCAGGGATTCTTGGTTCCGTTGGCCGGTGATGAGGCTTTTGCTCCGAATCTGGAGAAGGCCCGGCAAAGTGCTTTACCTTTACTTGCGGCCAATTGTTTCCTGCCTGGTCAGATCAAGTCGGTCGGGCCTGAGGCGAACCAGGGGGAGGTTCTGACTTATGGAGCGACAGCGTTTGCCCGGGCGCGAGCTTGCGGGATTCGGACGATTGTTTTTGGGAGTGGGGGATCGCGGCAGTTGCCCGACGGGATCAGCTCGGAGGCAGCCTTGCCCGGGTTTATAAATCTTTTGCGTTCGCTGGGGCCATTGGCAGAGGCGGAGGGGGTCATTCTGGTTCTGGAGCCGCTGAATCGGAGTGAGTGCAACTTTATCCATACGGTGAAGGAAGGGGCAGAGATTGTCCGCAAGGTGGGACATAGCTCCGTGCGTTTGTTGGCCGATCTTTACCACATGGCGCGGAATGGGGAGTCTTTTGGAGATCTGGTCGAGGTCACCGATTTGCTCGCCCATGTTCATGTGGCGGAGTGTGCGCGGCGAACGCCCCCGGGCGTGGAGGGTGACAATTTTGAGGAGGCCTTTCGGGTCTTGAAGGCGGGCGGTTATACGGGCGCATTGTCCGTGGAGGCCAACTGGTCGGACCCCGTGGCTGAAGCACCGGTGGCTGCTGCCACGCTGCGGGAGCAGTGGGGGCGGGTATAAGCCGGGGAGGTGCGGCGGTTCAGGTTCGGGTCGGTTCGAACAGGGGGGCGGCAGGTGGCGAAAACCAGGTAAGAGGCTGGGTGGGCCTTGGGGGATTGGAAGGGTGATTTGAGGTTCGCATGGGAAGATGGGTTTGGGCTAACCTTGGGTGATGGGTAACTCTTTATATGTTTTTGTTCTGGCCGGGGGTTCCGGGGAGAGGTTCTGGCCGTTGAGCCGAACGATGACGCCGAAGCATTTGCTGCGGTTGTTTTCGGAGCGGACGCTTTTGGAGGAGACGCTGGCGCGGGTGGAAGGGGTGACTTCGGCAGATCGTGTAACTGTGTTGACCAATCGGAGCCAGGAGGCGGTGATCCAGGAACTGGTGGGAGCGTCGGGGGTGCGGGTGGTGGCAGAGCCGGCAAAACGGGATACGGCACCGGCGGCGGCACTGGCGCACGCGCTGGTCCGGGTGCGGGACCCGGAAGGAATCTGCGTGTTGCTACCGGCGGATCACATCATCCATGATTCGGGTGCTTTTCGACGGGCCATCGTCGATGCGGCGGCCGTGGCGGGTGAAGAAGATGCGATTGTCACGATCGGGATTCCGCCGACGTCGCCCTCAGAGGCATTCGGGTATCTGGAGCTGGGAGCGGAACGGCCGCGGGGTGCTGGGGGAACGATGTTTAACGAGGTGGCGCGGTTTGTGGAGAAGCCGGACCGGGCGACAGCATTGACGTATGTGGAGTCGGGTCGGTTCCAGTGGAATGCGGGGATGTTTCTGTGGCGGACGTCGTGGTTCCAGCAGGAGCTGGAGCGGCTGGAGCCGGCTCTGGCGTCGTTTGCGCGGGAGTTTCCGGTCGGGGATTGTGATGGATATTTGGAGCGGGTTTTCCCGGACCTGCCAAAGATTTCGGTTGATTACGCGATTATGGAGAAGACGCGAAAGGTGGTTGCGGCCAGGGCTCCGTTTGACTGGGATGACGTCGGGTCATGGACTGCGCTGGCAACCCACCTGCCACGAGATGAGAAGGGGAATACGTTGCGGGGAAAGACGGCGGTGGTGGAGTCATCAGGGAATATTGTTTACTCGGCAGGTCGCCGGGTGGCTTTGTGCGGGGTGAATGATCTGGTGGTGGTGGAAACGCCGGATGCAGTTTTGGTCTGCCACCGCGATCATGTGCAGCAGATCAAAAAGGTGCTTCCTTTGTTGGATGAAAATGAGCGGTAGATTGCTGGTTGCAGGTTTACTGGTTGGGCTGATGTGCGGTGCGCCGGTGGCCGGAGCGGCACCGGAGAATCTGACCCAGGGGATTACGGACGAGATTAATCAAATCCGGGTGGCGGCGAAGCTCCCGCCACTGGAGCCGGACCGGGCACTGGCGGCGTTGGCAGGGGAGTGGAGCGAGAGGATGGCGAGGCGAAACCGACTGGCTCACCGGGATGATTTAATCTCCCAGATGAAGCGGCTTGGGTATCGGGCGATCAACGAGAATATTTTTTACACGACCGGGCCGATCACGGCGCGGGAGGTGGTGGCGGCGTGGATGAACAGCCCGGGGCACCGACGCAATTTACTGGCACCAGGGATGAATCGGATTGGGGTGGGCCAGGCGATGAACCGGTCGGGGGTGACTTACTTCACCTTCAACGGTGCGCAGGCCGGTGAGAGGGTCGATTAGAGGATAGGTTGAATTAGAGCATGGAGGCAACGGCAGCGCGTTCTTCCACGAGTTCGGCGTTGGTGGCGGCGATTTTGGCTTGGGCGAATTCGTCCATGGCGTAACCTTCAACGACTTCGTAGCTACCGGGGGTGGTGGTGCGGACGGGCAGACCGGCCCAGACTTGAGGGTCGAAGCCGTAGGCTCCATTGGATTTGACGGCGACAGAATGGATGGTGCCGGGGGTGATGAGGTCGCGGACATGATCGACCAGCGCGTTGGCGGCAGAGGCGGCGGAGGAGGCGCCCCGGGCGGCGATAATGGCGGCACCGCGTTTACCGACGGTTTCGCAAAAGGGGCCTTTGAGCCAGGCATCGTCGTTGATGACGGCGGGGGCGGGTTGGCCGTTGATGGTAGCGTGGGCGAAGGCGGGGAACATGGTGGGGCTGTGGTTACCGTAGATGAAGATGTCCCGGACGGCGGTGAGATCGGTGCTGGCTTTTTTGGCAAGCTGAGTTTGGGCACGATTTTGATCGAGCCGGACCATGGCGGTGAAGCGGTCGGCGGGGAGGCGTTTGGCCTGGCTGGCGGCAATCATGCAGTTGGTGTTGGCGGGATTGCCGACGACCGCGATGCGGGCGTCCTCGGCGGCGACTTGGTCAATGACCTGGCCCTGGGTAATGAAGATTTTTCCGTTGTCTTTCAAGAGGTCAGCGCGCTCCATGCCGGGTCCACGAGGTTTGGCACCGACGAGGAGGCACCAGTTGGCGTCTTTGAAGGCGATGGCCGGGTCGCTGGTAACGGTGATGGATTTGAGGAGGGGGAAGGCGCAGTCGTCGAGTTCCATGGCGACGCCTTCGAGGGCCTGCATGGGTTTTTCGAGGGGGACTTCAAGAAGCTGGAAGGCGACGGGGCGGTCCGGCCCGAACATGGCACCGGAGGCGATGCGGAAGAGGAGGGAATAGGCGATTTGACCGGCGGCACCGGTGACGGCAACTCGGATGGGGGAGGTGGATGACATGACGGGGAGGAGCCTACGGGAAGCCGGGGCGGAGGAAAAGCGAAAGTGGCCGATCCGATGAGTTTATTAGGAACGGTGCGGGCGGTCCAGCCGTGTTTGACAGGGGGTGTTCTTTAGGAGGTTCAGGTGAACCGATAGGAGAACCGGCTGAGTCGGTCGCGGAGCGCGGCGATGACCCGGGTTTCCTCGGCTTCGCTATTCGCCTGGAAGGTGACGGAGAAGCGGACGTGGGGTCCAGCTTCGTCCCAGGGAACGGTGGAGATGAGGTGTTCGCGGATGAGCCACTGGGAGAAGTCTTCGCCGGTAGCAAAGTTGATGATGCCGCCGGGGCCTTCGGCGGCGGAGGGGGCGGGGACGTAGAGGAAGAAGGAGCCTTTGGGTTTGGTAGCGGCGAAACCGAGGGAGGCAAGCAGGTCGGTGAGGAGGCTCATGCGCCGAGAGTATTTGGCGGCGATTTGGGTGGTGATTTCGGGGTGGTCGAAGGCGTAAGCGGCGGCGTGTTGAATGCCGAGAAACTGGCCGGAATCGGTGTTGTCTTTAATATCGGCGTAGGCTCTGACGAGGAGCGGGTTCCCGGCGACGAAGCCGCAACGCCAGCCGGTCATGTTAAAGGTTTTGCTGGTGGAATGGAGTTCGATCCCGACGTCGATGGCGCCGGGAACGCTGAGGAAGCTGAGGGGTTCGCCTTCGAAGACAAGAGCGGCGTAGGCAGCGTCGTGGATAACGACGAGGTTGTGGGCTTTGGCGAAGGCGACGACTTCGGAGAAGAAGGCGGATGTGGCGGAGGCACCGGTGGGGTTGTTGGGATAGTTGAGGACGAGGGTTTTGGCTTTGGCGAGAATGTTAGTAGGGATGGCAGTGAGGTCGGGGAGGTAGCCGTTTTGGCGGGTGAGGGGGAGATTATGGACAAGGCCGCCGTAGTATTTGGCGTGGGTGCCGAAGACGGGATAGCCCGGGGTGGTCATGAGGGCAACGTCGCCGGGGTTGATGAGAGCGGCGGGGAGGATGCTGAGGGCGGCTTTGCTGCCGATGGAGTGGCAGAGGTGAAGGTTGGGATCGAGGTCGATGCCAGCGATCCGTTTCATGTAACGGGCCGCGGCCTCGCGGAGGCGGGGTCCGCCGTTGTCGGCATAGCCGCGGTTTTCGGGGAGGGCGGCCTCTCGGGCAAGCGTGGCAACGACTTCGGGGAAGGCCATTTCGTCGGGCTCACCGACGCCGAGGTCGAAGAGTTCAATGCCGGGATGAGCTTCCTGGGCGGCGCGTTTGGCGCGTTTGATTTTCTCGAACTTGTAGATGGCAGTGTCGAGGCCGTAGCGGGCACCGCCGATGCGGTCGGCGAATAAGTTTTGAATGTAGCTGTCGGGCATTTAATCTCCTCGGATTCGTGAAGGCGATGGAAGTTATTGGAAGCGTGGGCCGAATGCAACGTCAAGCCGCTGTCTGGCGGGCGGCGGGATTGAAGATCGCGTTTGTTCCGACGATGGGGGCATTGCATGAGGGTCACCTGAGTCTGGTGCGGTTGGCAAGGAAGCGTGGGGACCGGGTGGTGGTGAGTATTTATGTGAACCCGACGCAGTTTGGGCCGAAGGAGGATTTTGCGCGGTATCCGCGGCCGAGGCGGCGGGACTTGGAGCTTTGCCGGAAGGAAGGGGTGGACGCGGTTTTTGCGCCATCGACATTATACCGGTCGGATGCGTCAACCCGGGTGATCGAGACCGAGAAGTCGTTAGGACGGTGCGGCCGACACCGGCCGGGTCATTTTGACGGGGTGGCGACGGTGGTGGTGAAGCTGTTGAATATCGTGCAGCCGGACGTGGCAATCTTTGGTCAGAAGGACGCGCAGCAGTGTGATGTGATTGAGCGGGTGGTTCGGGATTTGGACCTGCCGGTGAAGATTGTGCGGGGCCCGATTGTCCGGGACAGGAACGGGCTCGCGCTCAGTTCGCGCAACACGTACCTTTCTGCGGAAGAAATGGAGGTTGCTCTGAACTTGCCTCGGGTGCTGCGTGCGGTTAAGAGCAAACGACAGATGACCATGCGCCAAAGGGAACGGATGGCCCGGGAGCGGCTGCGCCGGGTGAAGGGGCTGACGCTTGACTATGTTGAGGCGGCTGGAGCCTATTTGTGTGCTGCGGTGCGCGTCGGCGGAACCCGGCTGATTGATAACGTCCGCATTACCGGGAACGGGTGACCCTTTCCGCAATGAATCTGGCCTGTTTCCGATGCGCCCTTTTGGTGGCGGCCTGCCTGGTGATCTGGGTCTTTCCAGCCAGAGCGCAGTGGGAGACGGTTCGGTTCGATAATTCGACGTGGGTGACGTTCAAGTCCTTCTGTGATTTTTATGGGTTCCGGTCTCAGCGGAACATTGGGGAGAAGGGGATCGAGGTGAGCGGGAGCCTGGGTACGCTTCGTTTTACCCGGGAGAGCAATGAGGCATTTTTGAATGGGAGCAAGGTCTGGATGAGTTTTAAGCTAACCGAGGCCTCCGGAGGGCAGCTTTTGCTGAATCAGGTGGATGTGGCGAAACTCTGGGAACCGCTGTTACGACCGAGTCGGGTGCGGACTTTGCGGGCACCGCGGGGTGTGGTCATTGATCCGGGCCATGGCGGATCGGACCGCGGAGCGCGGGGGTTGCGTGGTCTGGTGGAAAAGGATGTGACCTTGGACACGGCCTGGCGGCTGGACACGATTCTCAAGCGGAACCGGATTGCGACCGTGCTGACCCGGAATAGTGACACCTTCATCAGTCTGGAGCGGAGGGCGGCACTTGCAGGGCAGTACCGGGACTACGTTTTTGTGAGTATTCACTACAACTGGGGTCCCCGCCATGCGGCTGGGGTGGAAACATTTTCGCTGACGCCGCAGTACGCTCCGTCAACGTCCGGACCGCAGACGGTGCGGATTTCCGACACCCAGCGAGAGTCGGGTAATCGGTTTGATGACGCCAATCTCTTGTTGTGTCATTTGATTCACGAGGAGCAGAGAAAGCTCCATTCGGCGAAGAATGACCGGGGGATCAAGCGGGCCCGCTTCGCGGTTTTGCGCCTTGCTCAGATACCGGCCGTGCTGGTGGAAGGCGGTTTTGTCTCCAACCCGGGAGATGCGGCATTGATTACGGATCCGAATTACCGCCAGCGTTTGGCCGAGGCCGTGGCCCGGGGCATTATGAATTATTTTGCGCTGACGCGGGGCCGGGCGACGGGGCCCGCGCCCCGGGAGTCGGAACCGGATGAGGGAGATTGGACGGCGGAAAGTCCGACACCGCCGAGCCGGACCGAGCGGACGGTCGTAGAGCGGACGCCGCCGCCGACTCCTCCGGCGACGGAAACGGCTCCCACGGCAGCGGCGCGTCCGCAGACCCAGCGCACGCCGACGCCGCCGCGGCAGGCACCGACAGTGGCGTCAACGACCGCGTCACGAACTGCACCGGTATCGACGCCGCCTGCGACGCCGGTGCCTGAACCAGCAGTGAAGGAAGAAAGGGCTCCGCCTAAGCCCGAGCCGCCTCCACTGCGCCCAACGACGACAGCCTCAGCCCGGGCCCCTGCTCCATCCCTGGCAGCGCGACCGGAACCAGAAAAGGCGGTTGAGTCAGCGGCTGAGCCGCCAGCCCCATCGCCGTCACCGACGGCGGTGGTGACCAGTTACCGGATTCAACCCGGGGACAATCTTGGCCGGATCGCACGCCGGTATGGTGTGACGGTCGAGCAGCTCAAGGAGTGGAACGGGCTTCCGAGCGACACGATCCAAGCCGGGCGAACGCTCCGGGTCCGGGCACCCGACACGGTGGCAAAGGTTTCGCCGCCGACATTGGAGAGGGCAGTCCAAGAGGGAGCAGCATCGGACGCACCGCCGGCACCGGCCGTCGAAACGGAGGGACCGAAGCCGTCCGCACCGGAGCCGACCGATGTTCCGGTTTCGCCCGGACCATCAATTGAGACGGCCGCACCGCCGGTGGAAAGGTTGCCGCCGAGTCCGCCAAAAGATTCCAGTGATGAGTCGTGATGCGCGTCCTTTGGGCGTTTTTGATTCGGGCGTGGGTGGACTGACCGTGGTGCGGGAACTTCGGCGTCAGCTACCGGATGAGTCGATCATTTATCTGGGCGACACGGCGCGGGTTCCCTACGGCAATAAGTCAGCCGAGACGGTGGTCCGGTTTGCGCGGGAGGATGCGCGGTTTTTGGTGGAGCGGGGGGTGAAGGCAATCGTGATCGCCTGCAATACGGCTTCGGCCCATGCTTTGGGGGCGTTGCGTGAGGAGTTTCCGGTGCCGGTCTTTGGGGTGATTGAGCCCGGGGTGCAGGCGGCGTTGCGAGAGAGCGTCGGGGGTCGGATCGGCATTATCGGGACGGCGGGAACGATTGCTTCGGGGGCATATCAGGAGGCATTGCGTCGGGAGCGTCCGGATGCGTTGATTATGGCGGAGCCGACGCCGCTGTTGGTGCCGCTGGTGGAGGAAGCCTGGTTGGATCACGCGGCCACGCGTTTGATTCTGGACGAGTATCTGGCTCCGTTTTTGACCGCAGGCATTGACACGCTGGTGCTGGCCTGCACGCATTATCCGCTTTTGCGGGAGGCCATTGGTGCGGCGGCAGGTCCGGCAGTGCGTTTGGTGGATTCGGCATCGGCTTGTGCAGCGCAGTTGGCGATGGCCTTTGGCGGGGGGGAGCTGGTTTCGGGATTGCCGCCGGGGCGGGTGGAGTTGTTTCTAACGGATCTGCCGCGGGGTTTTTCGTCGGTGGCGGGGCGGTTTCTCGGTGGCGGGGTGGGGAATCCGAAGCTGGTGACGCTGGAGTAGGGGCGGAGGCACTTGCCAAGGGGCCGGAGATTTGGCTTGCTGTCGGGATGCGTCCTGAGGGGGTTGAGTTGAAGGTGAGGGACCGTCTGTGGCTGGTGGTGTTGTTTGCCGTGTGGTTGGTGCCGGGGTTGTTTGGCCGGGACCCGTGGAAGGCAGATGAGGCGTATTCGTTCGGGCTGGTCTGGCACATGGTGAC
>CALFVM010000064.1 GCA_937928665.1 uncultured Candidatus Methylacidiphilales bacterium | reverse complement strand
AAGGATTGTTATCATCGGAATACTCGGTAGTGTTTAAGCCATGTTGAGGCGGGTGGTTTTTCTCGGTCTGGCTTTGGGTCTGTTGGGTTTGGATTCTGTCGGCGCGGCTGACGACGATTTCCGCGTGACTTCGGTCCGGTTTTTCCCCGCGCCAGGGTTGGCAGAAAAAATGAAGGGCGGCCGGTTCACAGGCTCGAACACGAGCGCGACCCATGACTTTGTTGAGTTGGCAAAAATCGAGGAAGTGCCATCGGAGGGCGCATGGACGGAGATCGCGGTAGCAAAACCGACGGCTTATCGGTTCGTGAAATACGAGGGGCCGAACGGAAGTCATGGAGCGGTGGCTGAGTTGGAGTTTCGCTCAGGGGACCGGGTTTTGAAAGGGGAAGCGTTTGGTACGGCGGGAACCCGTGGAGGCGGCGAAACGGGGTTCATCCATGCGTTGGACGGGTCGACAGAAACGTTTTTTGAGGGGCAGGAGCCGAACAATCAATATGTCGGGTGGGACCTAGGTCCGGAAAGTCAGGTCGAGCTGCTGAAGGTCTCCGTGGCACCGGGTCACTATCCCGGGCCCGTCGAAGTGGAACTGCGGACGGGAACGCCGGGGGCGACCATTTACGCAAACAGACGTGGGGAAGTGCCTCGGGCTGAGAGCAGCAACGCTGTCAGCGGGCCGATTCGTCTGGAGGCCAACACCCTTTTGATGGCATTTGCCTCCCGGGAGGGTTTGGCCGACACGCCCCTGTTTGTGGGGGCGTATCGGATCGGTGAAGCACCGTCCGACCGGGTGGGGATTCGGACGTTCCATATTGGCAATAGTTTGACCGACACGATCAATAACTCCCTGCAACCCTTGGCGGCCAGTGCGGGAAAGACCTTGGTCTTTCATCGGTTCACCATTCCGGGGGCGCCGACGGATTGGTTATGGAACCACCCTGGGAGTGGATTTGGCGACAATCGTTATGTCGAAGCCTTCCAGGTGCTTGCGCCGATTGATCACATCACCACGCAACCCTTTGCCGGTCACAGCCGGTCGGTGGCCAATGAGGCAGAGTTCAGCGGGAAGTTTTTTGCAGAAGCACGCAAGAGCAGTCCGGAGGTGCAGCCCTGGCTCTATGTGCAGTGGCCAGAGCCGGATTTCCAGGATGCGTGGTCGCAGGGGCGTTTTGACAAACCGGAAGGGATGGAGATCACGCCGGCGACGACTTATGGGGCCGCCATTGAGAATCATCTCCGGTATCATGAAACCGTCCGGGCCAAGATCATGGAAACCTGGGAGGGCAAACCGGTCCGAATCATTCCCGCGGGCAAGGCACTGGCGATTTTGCATGAGAAGGTTGCGGCCGGGCAGGTGCCGGGGATGGATGATTTTTTCAAAGAGATCTATGCGGACGGGATCCACATGACCAAGAAAGGGCGGTATCTTGTCTCGCTGGTTTTCTACGGGTGCCTGTTCAACGAGGATCCAACCGGGAAGGTCAGTGCCTTGGACAGTGACCTGACGGAGGAGCAGGCGGCCTTGTTTCAAAAGATCGCCTGGGAGGCAGTCTCGACCTATTCCCCTGCGGGGGTGACCCGGTAATTCTTTGGTCTGGGAGCTTGTCACCAGAGAGACACCCGGCCAAGGTTTCTGGGTTCATGCTTTCCCTCTCTGGTGTTTCCAAAGCCTTTGGTCCACGCACCCTGTTTGAAGGAGTCTCCCTTCAGATCAACCGCGGCGATCGTGTCGCCCTGGTGGGTGCCAACGGAGCGGGGAAGACCACGCTCTTTTCGATCTTGGTCGGAGACCTGCTGCCGGACGAAGGAACGATCGCGTGGGATCGGAACGCGATCGTGGGCTATCTGCCGCAGGAGACTGCGCCGGTGGGGGAGGAGACGGTGCTGGAGGTGGCTACGGCGATCAGTCCGGAGCATGGGCGACTCCGGCGATTGCTGGCCGAGGCTGAGGCCCGGGGGGAGACGGACTCGGAAGCATATCACGCGGCCCGTGAGGCCTACGGATCGCTCGGGGGTTACAGTTTGGATCCCAAGGCCAAGCAGATGCTGAAGGGATTGGCGTTCCGGGAGAGCGACTTTAATCGTCCGGCCCGGGCGATGAGCGGGGGCTGGGTCATGCGGGCTCATTTGGCCCGCCTGCTGGTGCAGGAGCCAGATCTGCTGTTATTAGATGAGCCGACCAATCATCTGGACCTGGAATCGTTGGTCTGGTTCCAGGAACGGCTGCGGAATTATCCGGGCGGGATTCTGATGATTTCGCACGACCGCGCGTTTGTGAATGCCCTGGTCGAGTCTGTGGTCGAGCTACGGGGGGGAACGCTGCACCGCTACCGGGGGAACTACGATGCGTTTGTCCAGGAGCGGGCGGCCCGGCAGGCGCAGCAGGAGGCGGCGTTCAAAGCGCAACAAAAGGAGATTGCCGCCTTGCAGGAATTTGCCGACCGGTTCCGGGCCAAGGCGAGCAAGGCGTCCCAGGCGCAGAGCAAGCTGAAGCAGATAGCGCGGATGGAGAAGATTGAGGCGCCGGAGGATTCGGAGCGGCGGGTGCGGATTCGGTTTCCGCAGCCGCCCCGAAGTGGGCAGCGGGTGTTGACGCTAACAGACGTGGATCATTCCTATGGGGATTTGGTGGTTTACCGGGGGATTTCCTGGGAGGTGGAACGGGGGCAGCGGACGGTTCTGGTTGGGCCGAACGGCGCGGGGAAGTCGACGCTTTTGAAATTGCTCGGCGGGGTGCTCCCGATTCAGGCGGGTCAGCGCAAGCTGGGGCACGCGGCGGAGGTGGGATACTTTTCCCAGAACCGGGTGGAAACGCTCGATGTGAATCGGACGGTATTGCAGGAGGTCATGGCCATACCCAAGCCGGTTCCGGACACGGTGGCACGGACGGTGCTGGGATCTTTTTTGTTTTCTGGGGACGACGTGTTCAAGAAAGTGGGGATTCTTTCCGGGGGCGAAAAAACGCGGTTGGCCTTGGTCAAGCTGCTACTCAATCCGCCGAACCTTCTTTTGATGGACGAGCCGACGACCCACCTGGACATGGCGAGCGTGGATGCGTTGATCGAGGCATTGAAACAGTATGAGGGCGCACTGGTTTTCATTAGTCACGATGTTTATTTCATCCGTAGTCTGGCCAAGACGGTGCTCCATATCAGCGCGGGCCAGTTGACACCGTATGCGGGGGACTATGATTATTATCTGGAAAAGAGCCGGGCGGGATCTGCCCGGCAGGGGTTAACGGCTGGAGATCGTTTGGCAGACG
>CALFVM010000063.1 GCA_937928665.1 uncultured Candidatus Methylacidiphilales bacterium | reverse complement strand
TCTCCAGCTCTTCAGGCTTGAGGAAGCCGAGGATGCCGCTCGGCGTCAGATCGGCGATCAGGTCACCCATGGCGAAATCTTCTTCCCACCCGCTGCCAAGGTCAACTGGTTTATAGCTGCAACCCGCCGGTTAGGCCTCCGCAGCACTCTCTTGCTCAGGCATTCAACGGCGCAAAGATCGCCTTCAACTCATCCTTCGGCGTGCGGGCCACAAACTGATCGAATCGCTCTCCATTTTGCCGGTTCGCTTGAAAATAGCGCAACAACGTATCCACATACACATCGACCTGCTCATACGGAATCTTCGGCTGAATTAGGGTGTTAAACCTGGCACCGGCACCGAGCTTGCCTCCGAGGAACATGTCAAACGCCTCCTGTTTCACCCCGTTCACCGTCCGGGTTGCGCCCCGAAAGCCGATGTCTGCAATCTGGTGCTGACCGCACGAACTCGGGCAACCCGAAAAATGAATCCGGATCTTATCCCTAAAATGGCCGCTCCGTTCTTCCAGTTGTCCTACCAATTCAATCATCCGATTCTTCGTCTCCGCCACCGCCAGATTACAAAACTCAATCCCAGTGCACGACACACAACCCTGACGGAAGTTGCTGGCCTCGTAAACGAAACCGGCCTCCCGCAATTCAGACAATAAAGCCTCCAGATTCGCCTCCGGAATATTGAGTAAAATGAGATTCTGCTTGTTCGTCGTCCGGATCGCATCCCGTCCGGGCGCAGCAAACCGGGCCGACAGTTCCGACAACTTTCGCAACTGCCAACCCCGGACCCTTCCTCCTGCAAAACTGATCCCCACATAAAACAAATCGCCCTGCTTCTGTTTCCGCACACCCAGGTGATCTGTTTCCGGATCTTCAGGAAACACAAACTCATTGTGCCGCTCAAAGCGACGCCCCGCGACTTTTTCCAATTCCACCAAAAAACGTTCCGCCCCCCAATCGGCCACCAGAAACTTAAACCGCGCTTTACTCCGTGCATGCCGGAACCCGTAATCCCGATAAAGCACCGACACATAATGTACCGCCGGGAGGACGTCCTCTGGTTTCAAAAAGATCGACAGCGTCTGTGCCAAATGCGGCGCGGCGGATAATCCTCCCCCCACCTTGATCCCATATCCCGCTTCCACCCGGCCGCCCACCGTCCGTTCCAGCCCGAACACCCCCACACAGTTGATGTCCGGCTGCGCACAATGAATCCGGCATCCCGCAATCGAAATCTTGTACTTCCGCGGCAAATTTGAAAACTCCCGGTTGTCCGTCAGATGCGCACTCACCGCCTGCAACTCCGGGGTTGCATCCATGATTTCATCCGGATCAATCCCCGCTACCGGACAACCCACGATATTCCGCGTATCATCTCCACACGCCCCTGAGGTGGTCATTCCCACCGCCCGCAACCGGGCAAAAATATCCGGAAACTGCTCAATCGTCAGCCAGTGAAACTGAAGCGTTTGCCGCGTAGTAATGTCCCCAAACCCATGCGCATAGTCATCCGCAATCCCCGCCATGACCGCCAGTTGCGCCGCATTCAACTGTCCACCCGGAATCTTCGTCCGCAGCATAAAATAACCGCTATCTTTCGGCTTCTGCCGATACACCCCATACCACTTCATCCGCGTAAAGTCGTCTTCCGGGATGGTCTTGAAGCCAGTCTCTGCGTAGGAATACACATCGTGAATCACGTCCAACCCATCCTTCGCAACCTTCAACTGTTCCTCAGGCGTCGGTCCTGGCGTAAACGTGGGCGGAGTCGAAAGAAGGGCGTGGCTCATAATTAATTCCTATCTTGTCTATGGACTTTTTGAGGATTACCTCCTCCCTCGCCCGTTGCAACTCCTTTTTTAGTCCCCATCTCCGCCGCGCCTCACCCCATGCTCACCACCTTTTCCGTTCGTAACCTCCGTTGCTACAGCAACTTCACGCATTGCGTAATCGCCCGCGCCACCGCCTTTCTCGGCCCAAACGGGCGCGGAAAAACCACCCTCCTTGAGGGCCTTTACCTGCTTGGCCGACTCCGCTCCTTCCGCGCCAACACCCTCCGCGACCTCATCCGCACCGGCGAAACCGGTCTCTCAGTCTCTGCCACTTTCGAGAACGAAGAACACACATCCCTCCGCGTGGTGTGGGCTGATGGAGCCCGCCGATTGCAAATCGACGGCAACCCCCGCGTCACCCTCACCGAGTTTTGGGGTCGTTTCCCCGTTGTCGTGTTTCGCAACGAAGACCGCGCCCTTGCCTCCGGCCCGGACAGTCTTCGTCGGAAATGGGCCGACGCCCTGCTCGCCTCCACCGACCCGCGCTACCTTGCCGCCGCCCAACGCGCCCACCAGCTCCTCCGCCAGCGAGCCGCCCTTCTCCGTCAAATACGTCCGGACCGTGCCCTCTGGGAGGCCCTCGTCTGCCAACTCGACCCCCTCACCGCCCGGCTTTCCGAGGCACGCTCCCATTTCGCTGCCAGCATCGCGGCACCCCGGACCACCCAGGTCTACTCTGCCCTGACCGGTCGCTCGGAAACCCTCTCGTTAACCTATCAACCCGACTGGGACACCGCCCAAACCATAGACCTCGACACTCTCTGGAACCGCGAGCTTCACCAACGTTCCGTTCTTCGCGGCCCCCACCGTGACAGATGGGAACTCTGCCTCGACGGCCAACTCCTCCGCACCCACGGCTCAGAAGGCCAACAAAAAGGTGCGGCTCTCGCCCTCCGCTTGATCGAAGCCGACCTGCTCCGCACTGGGGCCCCTCAAAGGCCTACCCTCCTCTTCGACGACGTCTGGAACGACCTCGACGGAGAGCGGCGCGAACGCTTTTGGACCGCCGTTCCTTCCGATTGCCCGTGGTTCCTCGCCACCACCGATCCCGCCTACCTGCCCTCGATCAACGGCCTGCACACCTGCCATCTCCCGGACTAATCCGCGGAAACCTTCCCAATCCTCTCAGCCTTGACTCGACACCGCACAC
>CALFVM010000062.1 GCA_937928665.1 uncultured Candidatus Methylacidiphilales bacterium | reverse complement strand
ATCCCGCACCAGTTCGGGATCGGCGGGCACCCCGACATAGTGATCGGCCAGTTTCCGACACACAAACTCGGCTGTGGCCGGATGCAGTGCCAACATTTCCAGCGTCTGCCGGATCCTTTCCAGGCGATCGCCCTCCTCCTTCGCCTCGATCCGCAGTCCAAAAACCCGCGCTTCCCCGCCAGCGTTTAATTTTGGCTCAAATCGGAAAATCCGAACCAAATCGTTCCGCGTCCCTGACAGATCCGCTTCCTCTGACAGAGTCCATCCTGTCAGCACACGCGCCAACGAGGTCACGTCTTCCTGCGTGTAGCCCGCACGCACCCCGACGGTATGCAATTCCAATAGCTCCCGTGCGTAATTTTCATTCAACCGCCCCACAAAACTCCGGTGTTGGTCCAAGTAAAACAACATCGCCGGGCTGGTCGCCGATGCCATTAACAACTCGGGGAACGGTGCCACCCCCAGCCGCGCAAAAAGGCGGTGCTCCCGCGTCTTGGTTTCGCCTCCCACTTTCCGAGCCCACACCGAGAAATGGTTCTGCGCCCAGAAAACAAAACGCGCCCGGGCCGGGTTATCCGTTTCCTGCACCCATGCCAGTGCTGCTTCCGCTTGATCGCCACCCCGCCTGCCCCGGTTCGCATTCCGGCGTCCTCGCACCGGTAGCCCTTCCTCATCTGCCATCAGCCGCCGCTCCAGCCAGGCCCGCTCCCCCTCCGCCAACACCTGGGCCACCAGCGCGGGCTCCGGCCCGTAGGCAAAACGGTTTAACAGGTGAACCGCCCGGTCGTAGGCCGATACGGCCCCCTCCGTCTCCACCACCACCGGAACCGGCTTGGACCGGGCAATCACCTCGCCTCCCCGACGCAGGACCGCCGAAAGCTCTGCCGCACCTCCCGGCAGCCGCCGGTCCCCAAACGGAACAAACCACGGGCCAAACCCGTGCGCTGGTGGCGAGGCCGAGGCCACCACCCGGCCCCCCACCAGAATATCGGCCACGTCCCCACGCTCCAAGCCGCCCGCACGCAGCAGGACCAATCCCTGACGGGAAACCGTTGATCCGGGTGCCGGATACGCCAGTGCAAGCGTCGGGGCCGACACCCGGCCCCCGCTCTCCTCGACCAAGGCCACCCGCTCCAGCCAAATATTCCGGTCGCCCTTTTTCTCCACATAATGATCGTTGTGGAAAGCCACCACCAGCGATTGCGCGCCGCCCGCCAAATCAGCTACCCCCGCCGATCCGCGCCGCCGATTGCCTCCCAAACCCACCTTGCCCACTTCGGTCTCTCCATTCCGGCCGCGAACTGAGACGGCAAACTCAGGCAACCCCTCAAACTCCTGTCCGCGACCCTCCAGAACCACCCGATACTTGCCCTTGAGGGTCTCCGGCAGCCGCAGCACCGCTTCCCCATTGGCATAAAATGCCGCCGAGTCCACCGGGCTATCCTCCTCCCGTGCTTCCCACCTCTGCTCCATTCCGGGTTCCCACCGCTCATCCGTCACCGTAAACGCCAGCGTTCGGCCACCTGTTGCCGCCGCCTCGCCGTCCCACGTCACCACCTGCTCCTCCCCCCGCACCTCACCCAGTTGGGGCGACCGGGCACGCACCTCCACCCGGTTCTCCCCCTGTCGCCAGGCGGAAAGGGGCACATCAAACCGCACCTGGCCACCCCGCTGATCCGCCCACCGTTTCCCATTGATCCACAATTCAATCCGGGGCGTCGCCTCCCGCTCAAAATCCGGCCAACGCGCCCGCGCAAAAATCTCCACCGACCCGACCACCTCCCGACCATTCAGCCGGTCGGTGAACCCCACGGAAAACCCAGCCGGAGCCCGGCCCGGCCCCTCCACCCGGGCCAGTTCAAACCGGTCCAGAAACAGGTTCCGATCCACCACGCGGCCACTCGCGAAATCATTCCGGAACTGAACCGTAATCTGCCGCTCTCCCGCCTCCAGCTTGAACGGCACCCCGACCGCCACCCGGTGCCAGCCTAATTCCGCCAGCCGCCCATTCGTCACCGAACGCTCCCCTTCATCCACAAAGATTCCTGCTGTCGGCAGTGAACCCATCGCCTCGTCTGCTTTTGCCCGCAGGATCAGTTGATACCAACCTGACTCCCGCACCTCCGTCTTAAACGTCCACACGGGCCGACCTGAGACTAGGTTGACCCGCCGTCCACCGGAGGCGGATTCGTCCGTGACCGCGGGCGGACCCCGCTCCCCGAATCGCTCCTGCCCGGTTGCCTCCAAATGGTGTTCGCACTCGTCTGAGACATCCCCGACTTTACCAAACTCCGCCCGCGTCCACCGCACAGTCGGCCCACTCGCCACCACCGCACCCTTCCCATCAAGCCGAACCGGCGTCCACGCCTCGCCCCCCTCCTTCCACGTCTCCGCATCCAAAACAAAGACCTCTCGCCGCCCCCAGCTCAAGGCCTGCGACCGCACCGTTTCCGCCTGAGCAACCTTCCCGGAAGCCGACCGAAGTTCAATCCTCTCCTCCGCCCCAGGCACGGTGGAAGGCACCCACTCGACTGCGGCGGAAAACTCACCCCAAACGTGAGCCCCGGAGGCCGGCGTCACGATCTCCGGAACTCCCACCGGCCCGATTCCCGCCGAGTGCCCGACCAGTTTCAGCGTCGCTCCGGCCACCACCAGACTAGCCTGGCCCGCTCCTGTCATCCTCACCCGCACAAATCCCCTTGTCTGGCCCGCTAGAACTTCCGGAACCCGGAGAATCTCCACCCGCCCCTCGGGCCGCACGACCGCCTCAAGAATCCGGTCTTCCTCCGCCACCGCACCCACCGAAAACGCGAGCGTCCGGGTCTCCCCCACCGGTAACCGCATAGACGATACGGGAAACGTGACTTCCACGCCG
>CALFVM010000061.1 GCA_937928665.1 uncultured Candidatus Methylacidiphilales bacterium | reverse complement strand
GGAGGAAGTGCGGCGGGAGTTTGTGGCAAATGTCTCGCATGAGTTGCGGACGCCGCTGTCGATTTTCCGGGGGTATTTGGAAACGATTGAGAACAGCGAGGAGATGGAGGCGGGCGAGCTGCGGCGCATTTTATCGGTGATGCGGCGGCATTCTGACCGGCTGAACGCGCTGGTAGAGGATTTGTTGTTGTTGGCGCGGCTTGAGTCCAAGCGGCTGCCGATGGAGCCGGAGCGGGTGGCGTTGCCGGAATTTTTTCGGGAATTGACGGTGGATTGGGAGAGGATGGTGGGAGCCAAGGGGTGTCGTCTGCGGGTTGAGCTGGCATCGACCCTGGATGAGATTGAGGCGGACCGGCTGCGTTTAGAGCAGGTATTGATTAATTTGTTGGAAAACGCGCTGAAGTATTCCAATCCGGGCGGCGAAATCCGGTTGGGGGCGAAGTATGGGCATGAGAAGGGAATGGTGCTGTTCTGGGTAGGAGACGATGGAATTGGGATTCCGCGAGATAAGCTGACACATATTTTCGAGCGGTTCTATCGCGTGGACAAAGCCCGGTCGCGGGATCAGGGGGGGAGTGGTTTGGGTTTGTCGATCGTCAAACACATTGTTCAAGCGCATGGCGGACGGGTCTGGGCGGACAGCATTCCGGGGAAAGGGACAACCATTTCGTTTTTACTTCCGAAAACGATGGCCGGGCAGGGGGAAGATTTGATGCCGGACGGTGAGACGAAGCGGATTCGGTTGACCGGTATCTCAGGATGAGCGGGGTGGAGGTGGAGGAGGGTGCGCCGTTCAGGGAAGTGGCGGAGCGGTTGGCCGCGGGACCCAAGGTGCGGGGCGGTGTGGTGGCGTATGGAAGTTCGATTTTGGAACAGTGGCCGCTGGAGGAGGCGACGGGTCTGATTCCGATGGTGAACCGTTCATTCGGAGGTGCCTGCACGGGGGATTTAGCACGTTATTTTGACAGGCTGGTGGCACCTTGTGAGCCGCGTTTGCTGGTGTTTTACGGGGGGAGCAATGATCTGGCAGCCGGTCGGGCCGGAAGGGAAGCAGCGGAAGGTTTTTTTGTGGTGCGGGAGAAGGCGTGGCGGTTGAAACCTGAGCCGGTGATTGTTTATTTGTCGGTGATCCGGTCGCCGAGCAAACGGGAGATTTTTGACCGGGTCGATGAGGCCAACGGGTTGGTCCGTGCGGAGGCGGACGGGAACCGCCTGGTGTTTTTTGATCTGAACGAGGTTCTGGCGGGTGCGGGGCCTGATCCGGCGGAGAACTGGTTTGTGGAAGACGGCAATCACCTGACGCGGGAGGCGTACAGAACTTTGTCGGCGGCACTGGCTCCGGTCATCCGGGGGTTGGCGGCAAGGATGGAGTTGGCGGGTTCCAAAATGGAGCCCGGGCGCGGATGATGTGCCGAGGGGAGGGCTGCAAGGAGCTGCGTGGCGTGAAGCGGCCTAAGCCCCAAATTTTTCTGGGGAATGAAGCAGAAACCCGGTCAGGACAGATGGAGGGACTGGCCGGGCTGAAGGAGGTGGAGGGTGGCGCCGCGGTTGGCGAAGGCAGTGATGGCAGCGGGGTGATTGATCTGGATGGGGGGGAAGGTATCGTAATGAACGCCGAGCACGTCTTTGACGTTGAGCCACTGGGCGGCGATGGCGGCGTCTTCGGGGCCCATGGTGAAGTGGTCGCCGATGGAGAGGGCGGCGAAGCGGAAGGGGCCGGAGTCGGCGAGCAGTTTGATGTCCGAGATGAGAGCGGTATCACCGGAGTAGTAGAAAGCACCTTCCGGAGAGCGGACGACAAAGCCGCCGGGGTTGCCGCCGTAGGTGCCGTCGGGGAGTTCACTGCTGTGGGCGGCAGGGACGTGTTTGGCGGAAATGTCACCGAGTTTAACGGTGCCGCCGAGGTTCATGCCGATGGCGGTGGTGACGCCCTGTTTGGCCAGCCAGTTGGAGATCTCGTAGTTGCAGATGACGGGGCAGGCGTGTTTTTTGGCAAGATCAGCGGCGTCGGCGACATGATCGGCGTGGCCGTGAGAGAGGAGGATGACATCGGGCTTGACCGAGTCGAAGTCGGTGGGGCGCGCCGTTGGATTGGGGCGGAGGAAGGGATCGAAGAGGAGGGTCTTGTCGGCGGTTTGGACTTGGAAGCAGGCGTGGCCAAAGAAGGTAATGTTCACGGGTAGGGCTCCTGGGTTGAAGTTCGCGTAAAAGGTGGCGCGGTTGGGCCGGGGCGTCAATCGATGTTGACGGAAGGAGATGGGGAGGCCGGGCCGGGAGTGGCGGACTGCGGTGGCGCGGTTTGACAGGGTAAAAAGGCTTTCGTAGGTTGGCTGAATGCACCGGTATCAAGTGTTGCGCGAGTGGAAGACTCCGGTGTTGCTCTGCCCGATGGAGCATGTGGAGAGTGTGTCCGTGGGGCTTTGGTTCCGGGTGGGATCGCGGGTGGAACCGGCTGGTGCGCATGGGGCGGCGCATTTTTTGGAGCATATGTTGTTTAAGGGAACGCGGCGGCGGTCGGCGCGGCAGATTTCGGCCCAGGTGGAGAGTTTGGGCGGGGATTTGAATGCGTTTACGACGGAAGAAATGACCTGCTATTTCGCTCGAGCGGATGGGGATCATTTACGGGTGATTTGCGATGTGCTCTTTGATATGGTTCAGGCGTCGGTGTTCGCAGCGGAAGAGTTCGAGCGGGAACGCGGGGTGATTCTCGAGGAGTTGAAAATGTATGAGGATCAGCCGCAGATGGTGGTGGGTGAGGTGTTGCAGGAGGCGATGTGGCCGGGCAACGGGTTGGGACGTCCGGTGGCGGGAACTGCGGAATCGGTGGCGGGAATGCGCCGGACGGCTGTGATGGATTTCTGGAAGCGGAACTACCACGGGGGATCGATGGCGGTGAGCCTGGCGGGGGACTTGGATGTGCCGCGGGTGGTGGAAGTCATCCGGTTGCTGCATGCGCGGGCGGGTCGGCGCGAGGGATTCATGCGGGCGGCACCGGTGCGGCGGCAGGCAAGGCGCGGGGTGGTGGCGGCGTTGCGACGGCGTCCGGTTCAGCAGACTAATGTGGCACTGGGGGCGGAGACCTTCGGGCGGTCCGATCCGAGGCGATTTGCGTTGAAGGTGCTAAGTGTTTTGTTGGGGGAGAACTCGAGTTCCCGCTTGTTTCAGGTGATTCGGGAACGACACGGGATGGCGTATTCGGTGCATACGTCGGTGAACCAGTTTCAGGAGACGGGGGCGTTAGTCATTCAAATGGGGTTGGAGGCAGGACAGGTGGGTCCGGCACTCCGGCTGGCGGCGAAGGAGATCGCCCGGGTGCGGGATCGTCCGTTGTCGCGGGCGGAGTTGCGACGGGCCAAGGATTACGCGGTGGGGCAGTTGAAACTGGGCCTGGAGAGCACGAGCAATCAGATGATGTGGATGGGGGAGAGCATGTTGGGCCACGGGCGGGTCTTTGAACCCAGGGAGGTGGTGGATGCGGTGGCGGCGGTGGAGGCATCGGAGGTGCAACGGCTGGCGCAGGAGCTTTTCCAGCCCGGGCGGATGACGTTGGCGTGCGTGGGGCCGGAGGAGAGCGGGTTGAGCGAGAAAGGGTTATTGGAATGTTGCCGGACTTGATGAACCGGGGCAACCCGCTGGTCCTGTTGGCTCTTGGCGATGCACCGGGAATGGCGTTGGCAGCGAAGGAGGCGGAGGCACTAATTGAGGGTGGACCGGAGGATTGGCCAAGGTTGTCCGCGCATGTGGCGTCGAGGTCGCGGCTGCGACCGGATGTGCCAGGAAAGGCAGGAGGGCTGTTTGGAGCTTTTCGTTATGATGGATCGTTCGCGTTCTACGATTGTCCGGTGTGCGATTTGGTGCGGTTGGATCGGCTCTGGATCCAGCCGGAAAGGGATCCCGGGCCAGAGATAGTGTGGTCGAGTAGTCTGGACGCAGCGGGCTTCGCCAGGGGTGTGCGTGCGGCCCAAGAACGGATTCGGGCCGGAGAGATTTATCAGGTTAATTTGACGCGACGTTTACGGGCCAGTCGGGAGATTCCGGATCCGTTTTTGTTGTTCCGGGCACTTTGGTCGCGGACGCAGGCACCGTGGGGAGGCTGGCTTGCTCTGCCAGGATTGGCGTTGGCAAGTGCGTCACCGGAGCTTTTTTTGGCCATAGATGGTCGCCGGATCCGGACTCAGCCAATCAAGGGAACGCGGCCCCGAGACCGGGACCTTTCGCAGGATCAGCGGAATGCGTTTGAGTTGAGCACGGACCCGAAAGAGGTGGCGGAGCTGGTGATGATCACGGATTTGGAGCGGAACGATCTGGGGCAGATCTGTGAGTTTGGGTCGGTGGAGGTGTTGGAACTGGTGGCCCGGCGGTCGTATTCGCACGTGCATCACTTGGTTTCGACGATTGACGGTTTGTTGCGAAGGGATGTTGGCCCGGTCGAGGCGGTGCGGGCGTGTTTCCCAGGGGGGTCGATTACCGGGGCACCGAAGGGAATGGCGCAGGAGGTGATCGCGTTGTTAGAGCCGGTGCCGAGGGGGTTTTATACCGGGGCACTTGGTTACTTCGGCTATGATGGTTCGGCCCGGTTCAGCATGATTATTCGTTGCCTTGAGATTTCGCTGGGTGAGGTGGCGTTCGGGGTGGGCAGTGGTCTTACGATTGATTCGGACCCGGCAAGAGAGTTTGAGGAGACGGAACAAAAAGCCGGGGCACTGCGGGAGGCAGTGGCGGAGGTGGTGGGAAGGTTGAACCGGGTATCTTCGGGAGCTTTGTGACA
>CALFVM010000060.1 GCA_937928665.1 uncultured Candidatus Methylacidiphilales bacterium | reverse complement strand
CTTAAAGCCAAGGGTTACATTGCCTTCATTTCAAGGCTAACACCGGAGAATGATGCCGAGCTTTTGCTGGAGGCGCATCGACGGATGAGGACCCGGTTTCCTTTGGTGATGGTGGGGGATGCGGGTTATGAGACTGCCTATTTGAGGACCTTGCAGGGGCTAGCGGCACCGGAGGTGATTTTTACGGGCGGGATTTACGGGCCGGGTTACACAGAAATCAGTCAAGGGGCACTCTGCTTTGTTCTGCCATCGGCGATTGAAGCGACCCGGCTGGTTTTGTTAGATCAGATGGCGTTTGGGTCTGCCGTGGTCTTTCGGGATGTGCCGGCGACCCGGTGGGTCATCGGGGATGCGGGCGAGCCCTTTAGCGGGCCGGATCTGGCGGGTGCCCTGGCGGCGGTGTTGGACCGGTTGGTGGCCGATCCGGAGCGGTGTGCTGAGCTGGGGCGACGGGCACAGGATCGGGTTCGGGAAAGGTTTGGCTGGCACCGGGTGATGGACGACTACGAACGTTTGTTTGAATCGCTCTAAGGGTGGGCTAACGGCTGGAAAACGCGACGCCGAACCCGACCCGGGTGCCGGTCTGGGGACAATGTTGGTAGCGATAGGGGCGGTATCCGGAATGGCCCCAAACCGGCTGATAATAGGGGTGCCGGTAGCCGTAACCCGGACCGAACGTGCCGAACCCGACTGAGAAGACAGGGGCCGGGCGGGCGACGATGACCTCCCGCACGACAGTGGCGGCGGGCGAGGCCCGCTGGGCGGCGGCTTTTTGGGCGGCGGCCCGTTGCTGGGCGGCTCTCCGTTGAGCAAGTGCCTTTTGTTCTGCGGCGGCCTGGGAGATGAGTTCATCGCGCCGGGCGACAACGGCGGCAAGTTGGCCGGGGATGCGGTCGACGCTCGCGGTGAGCTGGCCGATGCGATCGCGAACCGTGCGAAGGGTGGCTTCGTCGGTGGCGGAAACAAACCGGTCGCCAGGGCGAAGGTTAAATTGGTCGCGGAGGCGGGGCTCAATGGCGGGCAGGTCGGCGATGCTGCGGTCAAGGCGACGGGCGGCGGCGCGGAGGGTGTCGGCTTCGGCAGTGAGGCGTTCGACGGGGATGGCACCGGCCTTGGAAGCGGCTTGGGCTGCGGAGAAGGCAGCATCAAGTTCACGTTTTTGGAGTTCGGCAGCGGAGAGGAGGCTATCGAAAGAGCGGAACTCAGCGGCGAAGGTTTCCGCGTGGGTGACGGCGGCCTGGTTCAGGCGGCTTTGGTGATCGAAATGGGTCCAGACGAAGTAACCGCCAAGGGCGGCGGTTCCGAGGGCCAGAGGCACAATCGCGCCAGCAAAAATGAGAACGGCAACGATGAGGGAGCGGCGAGAGAATTGAAGGGTGATTTGGCCGGATTGTCCGGAGCCGGGCGATATTTCCATAGGGGCTTGGACGCCGGAGGCGGGCGTGGGATTCATCCGGACGAGGTGTCGTGATGAGCGGAGTTCACGGTCGGCGTGGGCAGGGCGGGCAGGATCAGGGTAAAGCGGGTGCCTTTGCCCGGCGTGGAATCGAGCAGGATACGACCGCCGTGGTCCTGGATGATGGTATGACTGGTGGAAAGGCCCAGGCCGGTGCCGCGGCCGACATCCTTGGTGGTGAAAAAAGGGTCAAAGGCTCGGGCCTGAACCTCGGGAGTCATCCCCTGCCCGGTGTCTTCAATGACCAGATGGATTTCGGTCCGCTGGCCGGGCACGGGCGGGGGCTGGGTCAGGAGGGAGAGGCGGAGGTTGCCTCCGGAAGGCATGGCGTCCCGGGCATTGATGCACAAGTTCAGGAGCACCTGGTAGAGTTGGGTGCTGTTGGCCAGGATGAATGGAGGCGGGTCCGCCCGGGAATGGAGATCAATGGTAATGTTTTTTGGAAAGGTATCCCGAATGAGAGGAACGATCTCGCTTAAGAGGGTGCGGGGATCGAGGGGGATTTTTTGACCTTCGGAACCCCGGGCAAAAAGGAGAACCTGGCGGACCATGTCAGAACCGCGTCGGGCGGAATCGAGAATCGTGCGAAGGAGCTGCTTTTTGTCCGGATCGTTTTCATCGAGCCGCAGGAGATCGGCGGACATGAGGATGGGGCCGAGGGCATTGTTCAGGTCGTGGGCGATGCCGCCGGCGAGAATGCCGAGGCTTTCCAGCCGCTGGGCGCGGGCGGCGAGGAGGTCTCTTTCTTTTTCACGGCTGATATCGGTGTCCCAGCCCCGATAACCGATGAAGGTATCGTTGGCGTCGAGCAGGGGGCCTCCGGAAGAACTCAGCCAGACAACCCGTCCGTCTTTGGCGATGGCGCGATTTTCGTAATTGGTGACGGACGTTTTCTCCCGGAAATGTCGAAAGACATCCTCCCGGAGTTGTTCCTTGCCTTCCGCGGGGTGGAGTTCCCAAAGGTGAACTTTGCCGACGAGTTCCTCAGGACGATAGCCGAGGACAAGTTCGACCACAGGATCGAGAAATTGATAGAGGCCATTGGCGTCCACTTCCCAAACAAATGTCCGGTTCCGGCGGGCGAGATCGGCGTAGCGGGCCTGCGTGGCCTCAAGTTCGGCAGTGCGTTCGGCGACGATCTGCTGAAGGTGATGACGGAAGCGTGTTTCGTCGGAAGAGACTCTCCAGGCTCCGAAGGCGAGGAGAGTTCCGCTGATGAAAACGATAAGCGGTGCCGACTGGTCGGGCCGTGTGGGAAAACTGGGACCTGCCGCGGTGCGGAGGAGGTAGGTGTTCCCAAAGGCGAAGAAGGTCCGGGTGAAAACGGGAGGCGTCCGGGAACCGTCCTCGGGCTGAGTGGCGGAAGTCGCCAACCGGGAGAGGTTTCCATCCGCATCGGCTTCCAGCCAATCAATGCGCACGCGGGAATCACGGCTGACGGCATTGTGAAGGATGTGGTCGGGACGAACAACAGCACCGGCGCATCCAAGAAGAGCACCGTCGGGAAGCACAGCGGGGTGAAGAATGATCAGCCGGGGCGGGCCTTCCGGACGGTGGGCGAGCCGGGGAAAAAGTCCGGCGGTGGGAGCGTTGCGGGCGAGTGCGCGGGCGGCGAACTCCGCCCAGGCTTTGTCGGATTCAAAAACAAATCCAAGAATGGGAAGATATTGGTCGCGAGGCTCGACGAACTCAACGAGGAGGGCACCTTCCGGAACGGCTCCAGGGCCGGGTGGTGTCTCATGGTCAAGACGCCAGGGTTGGAGACCCGGGTGATGGTCACGGGATCGAATACGGGCAAGTTTTTGGGCGAGGGTTTGTTCCGTCACGGGTGTGAGCCAAAACCAGGCCTCGACTCCGGGATAGGGAGTGAGGTGGTGGCTGAATGCGGCGAACTCTTGCGCGTCCACCTCGTCGGACGCTTTGAAAAAGGCGGCCAGGCTTTCGGTGCCGACGGTGGAGACATCGAGGACGGATTCGATGATTCGGCGTTCGATGGGAGCGGCGATCTCGATAAACGTTGTGAGGTGTTGGCGCTCCGCGTTGCGATTGAGCAGGGCAGCAGCGGAAACAGTGGCGATCAGGATCGCACCGGTGATGAGGATCGTTTCGGCATGGGATTGGGCCTGACGCAGGAGGGGAGGGAGAGGGCCAGTCAGGGAACGGAGAAGCCACCAGAAAGCGACCAGGCCAATCGAGGTCATCAGGATGACGGCCGCCCAGCGGACGTCAGCAGTCCCGTCTGGTTGAAACGGCTTGGGATCGGCCAGAACCCAAAGGTAGGTTCCGTTGGAACCGGTTTCCGGACTGACGGGAGCGGAAGCCAACCAAAACCCGTCGGGGGTTACCAGGGGGGGCACCGGAGCAAGGTAATCGGGCTGAGTCGGCATCTGGTCCGGGAGATCGCCAACGCCTGCAAGGAGGATAGCCTGACCGTCCTGATGGGCGACGATGAAGATGCCGAGGATTCCCGGGGTAAGCGAAAGGGCCTTGGCCAGGGGAGCCTCCGCTTTTTGCGTCTCCTGCGGAGAGATGGTGGCACCCCAACGAAGGTTCACGGCCTCGACCATGTTGCCCGCGGTCTGATTGAGTCGGCGGCGGGTTTCTTCGAGGCGGGCCGCCTTCCATGGAAAATAGCTGAGGACAGCGATGGTGAAGACGCAAAGGAGCAGCCCGAGGGCGAGGCATGTCGATGGCCAGTGCGGTCGGAACCTCACAATTTATGGAAGTCTAACAGGTGCGTGAGAATCAAGGCGAGCACAGATCAAGCTGCCTGACTTGGTGAAACCAAGGGTCAGGGCTGGTGCTCGGCGGCTTTCGCCCGGTCCCAGGCAGCGTCGAGATCGGCGAGGGGGCGGCCAGCCATCGTTTCGCCGCGGGCGCGGAATTCGTCTTCGACGGTGCGGAAGCGGCGGTTGAACTTGGCGGCAGCCTGACGGCAGGCTTCTTCAGCGTCGATGCCAAGGTGACGGGCGAGGTTGACCAGGGAGAAAAGCAGATCGCCGAACTCTTCGGATTGACGGGCGGGGTCGGTTTCGCGGGTGAGTTCGGCGAGTTCTTCAGAGACTTTTTCCCAGACAGGTTCGGGCCCGGGCCAGTCGAAGCCAACGCGGGCCGCCTTTTTCTGGAGTTCCTGGGATTTCATGAGGGCAGGGAGGTGGGGAGGAACGCCGTCGAGGGCCGAGGAGCGCTCGGGTTTTTCACGGGCTTTGAGTTCGTGCCAGCGGGCGAGAACGGCTCCGGAGTCGGTGAGGGATTCGGGTCCAAAGACGTGGGGATGGCGGCGGACGAGCTTTTCGGAGATGCCGTGGATGACATCGGCGAAGTTGAACGCGCCGCGTTCTTCGGCGATGCGGGCATGGAAGACGAGATGGAGGAGGACATCCCCGAGTTCTTCTTTGAGGTGGAGATCATCGGCGGAGTCGATGGCTTCGACCAGCTCGTAGCATTCCTCAATGAGCTGGGGTTTGATGGATTGGTGGGTCTGTTCGCGGTCCCAAGGGCAGCCGCCAGGGGAGCGGAGTTGGGCCATGATGGAAAGGAGCCGGTCGACGGGTGCTGGAGAGGGGTTCATGCGCGGAGGCGGAGGTCAAGGACGTCATCGGGCCGGAGGGCGGGGGGTTTGGTGAAGGAGAGAAGGAGGGTGCCGGGGGCCGAGTCGAGATCGAAGTCTTTGCCAGGGCGGCTTGGCTTGCTGTTGATGGAGAGGGTGATGGTTTTAGGTGCAGAGAAGGGGAGACCGATTTCGAGGGCGGCGGGTTGGAAACTTCCGGAGAAGGTGACAAGCCGGAGGTGAATTTTTTTGGGAGAGGCTTTGAGGTCGGCCTGGACGAGTCCGTGTCCAGACGCGAAGAGGCCACGAACGCGGTCGCCGGAGGGCGGGGCGAAGGTGTAGGTGCCGTTGCGGTGCCCGACGCCGAGGAGTCCGTGAAGAATGGCCCAGGCACTCATGGGGCGGTAGTAGTGAGCACCGAACTCGTGATGGTCAAAGTAGCGTCCGGACTGGCGGTAGGCACGGTCAACGGCATGGATGACGCCGAGGGCCAGGTCGTCGTGGCCGGTATGAAGAAGGAAGGAGGCGAAGGCGAGCTCAACGCCGGTCCAGCGCACGTTGTGCTGATCGTCCCAGCAATCGTCGGGGACGGGATGTCGGCCATTTTTGTCGTCGGGCCAGGAGCAGTTGATGAGGCCGATGCGACGGGTGTTGCGGCGGACGATTTCCGGGAGCACCTTGCCGAAACGTGAGGGCGGGACATTGGGAGGAAGGGCCGTGAGGAGGTTGCACCATTCGCCGATGAGCTGGTCTGTGAGGCAACCTTCGAATTGCCCGCCGGACACGCCCGGCCCGGTGCTGCTGAGACGGTAATAGTTGCCGTTCCAGAGCCGCTCCTCAAAGACGCGGTGGCAGTTAGCAAGGAGGGATTCGTAGCGCCCCCGGTCGGTGTCCTTGCCAAGAACACGGGCGGCCTCGATCATGTGGGAGAGGGCGGACATCCAAAGGGTGCCGATGAAGGTTGCCACACCGGGCATGGCGAAGTTGTCGTAGGTGCACATGTGCTGGCCCTCCTCGGCATCGGGCATGCCGTCGCCGTTCGGATCCCGTTCACGCAGGGTGTAATCGAGGGCAGCCTGGCAGGCGGGATAGAACTCGGCGACGAGGGCGGGGTCGTTGGCCCAGAACGCGGAGCGGAGGGAAAGGATGATGAATTGGGGGGCGAGATCGAGGCGGGGAACTTTTTTCTCGGAAGCATCACCGAGGTGAAACGCACCGGAGAGGCCATGGGGAATGATGCCGTTGGGAGCCTGGAGTTTGGCCCAGCAACGGGCACCGGCGATGGCGAGTTCGGGGAAGAGGGCTTGAACGGCGAGCAGGCCGTAGAGGGAGACATCGACGGTCGCGAGGGGACCCCATTTTCGTTCTGGGGTGAGCCCTTCCTGGATGCCGAAATCACCGTTCTGGGAGAGGGTGGAACTTGTGGAGAAGGTGTTGAGTTGGGAGTTGATCTGGTCGAGGGCGAATTCGGGAAGGGTGGCGTCGTAGAGGGCGTTGTGGAAGCTGAGGGTTTGGGCGAGGAGATCGGTCCGATGCCGGGCAAAATGACGGGCGACTTCGGAGGCGTTGGAGAACATGCGGTTGTAGTAACGACCGAGCATGGTGCCGTCGATGGCGCGGTCATTGGGGAAGTGCCAGGCGAGAGCGAAGGAGTGGTGAAGAGTCTCGCCTTTGTTCTTGAAGGTGCGGGCGAAGCCGAGGGTGGAGAAGTGACGCGGATCGGCGCGGGGGATGCCGGTTGCTGGATCGGCGCTGTTCCGTCCGGCGGTGTCGTCGATGTTAAGGAGGTCGCGGTTTTCAATCAGGCGTTCGTAATACCAATGGCGATGTTCCCAGCCGAGGTAGTGAGAGGTTTTTGGATGGAAACTGGCCAGGGTCATTGTTCCGGCGGTGACGTGATCCGGGGAAACGCCGCCACAGGAGAGTTCGGCGAGGATGCCGTCTTTCATCTTGGCCAGGCGGGTTTGGTAGGTCCGTTCGGGGATATCGTAGGCGACGGCGTGGCGGACGGTGCCAAGGAGGAGAAGGTGGACTTTGCGGTTGGAGGTGGCCTGGATCTCAAAGTCAAAGCAGGCGACGGGCAGGGTGCTGGAGGGAAGATCGTGGGGGATAAAGGGTGACCAGGCGTGGAGGTGAATGCGGAAGGGAAGCTCGGGATCGAAAAACTGGAGCCGGGCGAAGGGAAAGGAGAGATCGGCCCGGATTTCCTCGACTCCGGTGAGCCATGGAAAAAAGCTCTGGTGATTGGGGATGGAGCCGACGCTGTAGCCCTCGGGAATCTGCAGGATTTTGAGGAAGGGTTCCTGACCTTCGACTTCGACGCGCAGGATGAAAAAGAGCATCTGATCCTCAGGAAGCAGGCAGGGAGGGCCGTAGGATCGGGGCTGATTGTTGAAGATGGACCAGTTGCGGAAGATGCCGTCGTGGCGGAGTTCGATGGAACCAGCTCCGACACCGCCGAGGGCGATGCCGGAGAGGGGTTTCTGCTCACGGGAGAGGGATTGGGTGATGGGCATGGGAATGGAGTCTGGTTAAGTGCGGCCGGGGCGGTGTTGGTCCGATCGTGCTCGCCGCTTGAGGCTCAGCCGTAGAGGCATTGGGCCAGGTAACCGGCCAGGGCGGTGTATTGGCCGGATTGGCGATAAGCGCGGATTTTGGCCCGATCGACGGTGGTGGCCCGTTTCCAGAGGTTCTGGAGGTTGGCGGCGCTGGTGGTGAGGATGTCGGTGATGTCGGCCTCGGAATCGGTGCGGGGTGCTTTGACGTCGAAGGCCAAGATGCCGGGCCATTTGGCGTCCTGAAGGACGACGCAGAGGGCAAGATCTTTGAGGGGTTCGGTGTAGCCGAAGGGAAGGTCCTGATCGTAGCGGGCTCCGTCCTGAGCGTTGAGGTGGATGTGGAAAAGTTTCCCGGCTTCAAGACAAAGTTCAATGTCCCAGACGTAATCGAGCCCGGCGATGCGGCTGTGGGCGGTTTCCGGGTTGACGCCGAAGAGGTGCTGAATTTTCGGGTCGAGGCGGCTGATAAGGTAAAGAACTTCGCCGACGTTGCTGAGGAACATGTTGGCGCGGGGCTCGTTCGGTTTGGGTTCGATGGCGAAGCGGGGGGCATTTTTGCCGTAGGTTTGGAGGGCGTAGTGGCCGACTTTGTTGAATCCGTCGATGAGGCGGCGGAAGGCGTCCTGGCCGTTTTTGGCGAGGACAAAGTCGAAACCTTCGCGACCGTTCCAGAAGACCATGATTTTGGCACCGAGGGCGACGGTGACATCAACGGCTTTGAGGGCGTTTTTGAGGCCGAGGGCACGGACCTTGGGATCGTTGCTGGTCATGGCACCGTCTTTGAAGACGGGATCGGCAAAGAAAGAGGGGGTGTACATGCCGACCTTGAGCCCGAATTGTTTGAGAAGTTTTTTCGCGGCGGGAACGTCGGCTTCGGGCAATTCGTGATCGTGAGCCTCGATGTAGGTGATGCCGGCCTTGGCGAGGAGTTCGAATCGGTCGAGAACGGGAATGATGCGCCGGGTTGGGCCGCCGAAGGGGTCGCCGCCGGGGCCGAGATTCCAGACGCCCGCGCCAAGTTGTTGGATGCCGGTTTTGGGAGAAACGAGGAGTTTGTTCATCGGTTCCTTGGTATAGGAACGCGGCTCCATGTCAACGCAGGGAGGGTTTAACGGCGGCGTGGCCGGACGGGCGGGGGCGGCTCAGGCTCGATTTCGGGAGGGCTGACGAGGACTTCTTCGATAGGTTCGGGTTCTTCAAGGAGACGTCCGAAGTCGGAGCAGAGGAAGATGAAGAAGCGACGGATGCGTCGGCCGCGGTGTTCGGTGAAGAAATCGCGGACGAGTTCAACGGAGGCGAACTCGCGTTCGATTTGGGGAGGGACTTCGTTGGAGTCGGTGACGTAGAGGGCGGAATAACCCCAATAACCATCCGTATAGTCGGACCAGAACGAAAATTGGTTTTGGATGCCGACGGTGCTGGGGAGGAAGACCTGGGGGTGTTCAGGCATATAGAAAGAGAGGAGGCTGGCCCAGGGGTATTGGTTGGCGATGATGAAGTTGGCACCGGTTTGGTTTTGGACGAGGGCAACTTCGCGGGCGAGGGATTCGGAGCCGCGTACGCGGTCAAGTGGATCGAGCCGCGGGGGGAGATTGAGCGGCAGAGTGTTGTGAAGGATGATGGTTTGGAGAGCACCAAGGCCAAGGGAGGCAAAGGCAAAATAGCGCCAACTGGGGCGGAGGCGGGTGAGGGGAAGCCAGACGGCGGCGGCGAGAATAAAACCGGAGACAAAAGCGGGAGCGGTCCAGTTTCCGAGGGCGTTCTCGTTCAGGCTGATGGCGGTGTAGAAAAGGAAAAGAGGGAGGAAAAGGGCAAGGAGATAGCGGTAGGTAATGGGAATAGGATTGGTGGAGAGGGCGAGGAAGACGGCAATGAGGACGCTGATGAAGAGGAGGGGAGAATAGACGAGGGCCTGTTCGGTGAAGAACTGGACCAATTCGTTCAATTGGATGGTGAAAGGTTTGTCGAGACCGCCCCGGTGAAGGATGTGGTCAACCGTGACCCAGCCGTATTTGGCATTCCAAAGCACGGTCGGGGTGAGGCAGAAAAGAGCGACCAGGACCATGAGC
>CALFVM010000059.1 GCA_937928665.1 uncultured Candidatus Methylacidiphilales bacterium | reverse complement strand
CCCCAGAGATCGTAGCAATAGAAGGAGATGAGCATGGCTCTCATGCGGAAATTGAGCCAGCCGGTGCTGGCGAGGGAACGGGCGCAGGCATCGATCATCGGATAGCCGGTGGTGCCAGTTTCCCAAGCGCGGTGGAGGGAGCGGTCAAGGGCGGATCGAAGGTCGGCGTAGGCGGGGTTGAGTTCGACGCGATCGAGGTCCGGGGCGTCTTCAAGTTTTTGGATGAAATGGCAGTGCCAGTGCAGGCGGGATTCAAAAGATTTGAGGGAGCGGAGCCAGAGGGTGCGTTCAGGTGACGGGGTTTGGCCGAGGAGGGCATCCCGCCGGGATTGGGTGGCGTGATAACATTGCCGGATGGAAAGAGTGCCGAAGGCCAGGTATTCGCTGACGCGGCTGCAGGCCGTGCGGGCGAGGGCGGGTTTGGACATGAGGCGGGTGTAATCATGGCCGCGGGAGGTGAGGAAGGTGTGAAGGGTCTCATGGGCGGCGGCTTCACCGGCTTGGGGCAGGTTGGGGCAGTGGCTTTCGTCGGGGATGGGTTGGCTGCCGGGGGGGATGGGAGCCCAATGGAACCTGCCGGGAACCGGCAGCGGGTCGATAGCCATCCGTTGGTCCCAGAGTCGGCTCCATCCGTTGCGGGAGGGGAGACGGCGAACGACGCCGTTGTGGGGGAACTCTTGAAAGAGGATGTTGTGCTCCTGGCACCATGCGGCAACGGCCTGATCGCGTTGGAACTCAGGGAGAAGGGTGGTTTGTTCGTGGGCAAAGATGGCGTCGAAGGGCCAGAGTTTGTGGAGAAGAGCGAAGCCGTGGGGAAGGGGGGCGGAGCCGATCCAAAGATCGCCGCCGAGCAGGCGCAGGCTGTTTTGGAGTGAGGCGAGGGAGCGGAGGAGGAATTGCTCTTTGGCAGGGCTGAAGGCGGGATCTTCGTGCAGGAGGGGTTCAAGGAAGAAGACGGGGAGGATTTCACCGGCGTTGGCTGCCTGGGTGAGGGGGGCATGATCGGCAAGGCGGAGATCGCGTTTGAACCAAAGGAGAACCTTCACGGGGGGAAGGTAGTCCGGCTTTTGGTGTCTTCAAACGGGCTTATACGCCGTAGCTGATCCGCCCGGCAGCGAAGAGGATAAGCATGGCACCGAGGACGAGGACGGGGCGGGGATCGGGCCGGACGCGGGGGGCGGAAATGATCGGAGAGAACCTGGCGAAAAGGAAGCTGGCGGCGAACCAGGTGATGTAGTTGGAGAGGGGGACGGCACCGAGTTCCCAGTGCCAGTAGTGGCGCACGCCGTAGGCAAAGGGTTCGAGAACGAAATCGATGGCGACAGCGAGAATGGCGACGGCGACGGCGATACGGGCTTGGGACCAGAGGGGGAAGTATTGCGTAAGGATCAGGCCGAGCCCGACAATGATGATGAACCAAGCCAGGGGGATGGCAAAGGGGACGATGCCGAGGAGCAGCGGGCCGAAGTTGCCGGTGTAGGTGTAGGCACCGAACGGGATGCCGGTCACGGTGCCGAAACCTTCCAGCAGGGCGGAAAGGGGAAGGATGATGAGGGCGCAGAGTCGGGTGCGGGTCAGGCCGAGCCGGAGGGTGGCGGCGAGGTAAACATTGAGGGTGCCGAGGACGATAAAAATAAAATCGCCCCAGCCCAGACAGGTCTTGAGGAAGGCGCGGACGGGCTCCGGCTGGGTGAGTCCGTCGATCCAAGCTTCGTCGAGATGAAGGCTAACCGTAACCGTGCCGACAGTGGCCCAGATGAGGAAGACGGCGAGGAGGATGCGGGCAGGTAGAGACGCAGGCATCGGAAAAGGCTAGCGGCTGTTGGCGGTAAATGAAGCCTCCACTTGCTCGGCGGCCATCTTTGCGCTGAGGAGGACGAGGGGGATGCCTCCGCCGGGGTGGGTGGTGCCGCCGACGAAGAAGAGCCGGGGGTCCAGTGGGGAGCGGAGGGGAGGCCGGAGCAAGGCGGTCATCGGTGAGTGAGAGGCCCAGCCGTAGAGGGAACCGGCCGCACTGAGGTCGCGTTGGGCGAAGTCGAGCGGGGTGAAGATGTGGCGGGCTTTGATGGAGTGAGAGAGGTCGGTCAGTCCGGCGGCTTCGAGTTTGGCCACGATGCGGTCGGCATAGGCGGGACCCTCTTTGTCCCACCGGATCGATTCCGTTTCTGCGGGGGCATTGACGAGAATGAAGTAATTATCGTGACCCTCGGGGGCGTCGTCGGGGTCGGTCCGAGCGGTGATGCTGATGTAGATGGTGGGGTCGGTGGCGGGCTGCTTTTCAGTGAACATTTGCCGAAACTCGGCAGGGTAATCATGGCTGAAAAAGATGTTGTGATGGGAGAGCTGCGGGTAACGACGATTGACGCCAAGGAGCAGGACAAACCCGGAGAGGGCGCGCTCGGGTTTGGCCAGTCGGCGGGCTTCGGCTTCCCAGCCGGGAAAGCGGATCCAGCGGCGGTGGGCTTCGATGGTGCAGCCATTGCAGACGTAGGCATCGGCACCGATGATGTCGCCACTGGAGAGACGGGCACCGCCGCCGTCGAGGGATTTGACTTCGGCTTCGGTGAGGAGTTCGATCCCGGCGGTGCGGGCGAGGCGCGCGAGGGTTTCGGGCAAGCGGGCCATCCCACCGCGGAGGTACCAGGCACCGAAGGTGGCTTCGACGTAGGGGATGACGTTGAAGGTGGCGGGGGCGCGGTAGGGGCTGCTGCCGTTGTAAGTGGCGTAGCGTTGGAAGAGCTGGCGGAGGCGCGGGTCTGGGAAACGGCGTTCGACCTCGCGGGCGACGGTGGAAAGCGTGGCGACTTTGGGGAGGTGGATGAGTTTGGGCCAATTTTTGGGACTAAAGGCCCGCCACAGTTCGTGGGGTGGGCGGGTGAGAAAGGCCTCGCCGGAAAGGGAATAGATGCCGGCGGCGTAGCGGAGGAAGGCGGCGACATCGGGGCGTTGAAAGAAGGCGGAATCTTCATCGATCTGAAAGCCATCGGGCCAAAAGTAGCGGCAGGTGGGATCGACGGGGGCAAGGTCCAAGTGGTCGGCCAGGTTGTGCCCGAGATCGGTGAAGAGGTCCCGGAGAACATCGGGCATGGTCAGGAGCGATGGCCCCATATCCCAGCGGTAACCGTCCTGGCGGAGTTCGGCCAGTTTGCCGCCGGGCCGGGCGTTTTTCTCGATCAGGGTGACTTTATGGCCGCGGTGCCGGAGGCGGAGGGCGGTGGCGAGGCCGCCGAGGCCGCCGCCGATGACGCAAACGCGGCGGGCAAAACGGAAGTTCCGGGAGAAGGTCGCCATGGACAGCTCCACCGTGGCGTGACGTTGCAGTGTGTCAAATGAGAAGGCGGGGGGGGCCGGTGGGGAGCACCGTTGGGGCGGATCCGGTGAGAGGCAAAGGCGGGCGGGCTAGTTGTTGGCGCGGCGGTGGAGGGCCGGGTCGAGGATGGGGGCGAGGTCGCGGCGGACGGTTTCGGGCCAGGCGTGTTCGGGGGTGAGGATGGCGGTGTCGAGGGCGCGGTGGGCGTGGGTGGTTTGGTGCAGGGGAATTTGTTGGACAGCGTGGAGGATGGTGCGTTTGGCAAGTTCAGCGTTGTCGTGGAGGATGGTGAGGATGTCACTGACCTGGACTTCGCCCACGACGCTGTGCCAGCAATCGTAGTCGGTGACCATGGCGAGGGTGGCGTAACTGATTTCGGCCTCTCGGGCGAGCTTGGCCTCGGCGAGATTGGTCATGCCGATGACGTCGAAATCAGCGGCGCGATGGACGTTGCATTCGGCGAGAGTGGAGAAGGCAGGGCCTTCCATGTTGACGTAGGTGCCGCCCCAATGGCAGTTGGCTCCGCAAAGGGTGGCGGATTGGTAGAGGATGGTGGCGAGGGTTTCGCAGACGGGTTTGCCGAAGCTGATATGGGCGACGAGGCCGCGACCGAAGAAGGTGTGTTCGGCGGAGCGTTTGGTGCGGTCGAAGAACTGGAGCGGAAAAACGAAGTCGCGTGGTTTCAGGTTTTCCTTGAGGGAACCGACCGCACTGACGGAGATGAGCCAGCGGACGCCAAGTTGTTTGAAGCCGTGAATGTTGGCGCGGTGAGGAATTTCGGAAGGGAGGAGGGTGTGGTTGCGCCCGTGGCGGGGGAGGAAGGCGACGCGGCGACCGCCGAGCGAGCCGATGCGGTAGGCATCGGAAGGGGAGCCGAAAGGGGTGTCGAGGGTGATCTCTTGAGGATCGGCGAGGGATTCCATGTGATAGAGGCCGGAGCCGCCCAGAATGCCGATGGGGACGGTTGGGTGGGCTGCGTTCATTCGACGGTGACCGATTTGGCGAGGTTGCGGGGCTTGTCCACGTCGCGTCCGAGGGCAACGGCGGTGTGGTAGGAGAGGAGTTGAAGAGGGATGACGTTGAGGATGGGTTGGAGGAACTCAAGGGTGCGGGGAACGCGGATGACATCATCGACCGTCGCGTCGATTTCCGAGTCGTCATCGGTGGCGATGGCGAGGACGGGGCCGCCGCGGGCTTTAATTTCGGCGATGCTGTTCATGTTTTTATCGTAAAGGCCGTCTTTGGGGGCGATGACGACGGAGGGGGTTTCTTTATCGATGAGGGCGATGACGCCGTGCTTAAGCTCGGAGGAGGGGTAACCTTCGGCGTGGATGTAAGAGATTTCCTTCATTTTGAGGGCACCCTCAAGGGCAACGGGGTAATTGATGGTGCGTCCAAGGAAAAGCATGGAGCGGTAGGAGGCGTATTTTTGGGCGATGGTGGCGATGGAGTTGTTGAGGGCGAGGATGGCGGTGATTTGGTCGGGGAGCCGCTCAATGGCGTCGATAATTTCAATTCCCTGACTGGCGGAGAGGAAGCGGAGGCGTCCGAGGAGGGTGGCGAGGAGGGCAAAAATGATGACCTGGGAGGTGAAGCTTTTAGTGGCAGCGACACCAATCTCAGGTCCGGCGTGCATGTAAACGCCCCCATCGGTTTCGCGGGCGATCGTGCTGGCAACGTTGTTGCAGATGCCGAGAACGCGGAAGCCTCGGCGCTTGGCCTCGCGGAGGGCGCCGAGGGTGTCGGCGGTTTCCCCGGACTGGCTGACGACGAAGAAGAGGGTGTCGCGGGTGACCGGCGCGGTGCGGTAGCGGAACTCGCTGGCGTGGTCGCAGTCAACGGCCAGGTGGGCGAGGGACTCAATCATGTGTTTGCCGACCATGGCGGCGTGGAGGGCCGTGCCGCAGGCCAGGATCATGAGCCGGTCGGTCTCGCGGAGGTCACGGGGCGTGAGGTTGAGGCCGCCGAGGTGAGCGGATGCTTCTTCCCGGTTCAGACGGCCGCGGGAAGCATTTTCGATGGCGAGAGGCTGCTCGAAGATTTCTTTGAGCATGAAGTGGGGAAAATCGCCTTTGTCTGCGGCCTGCTGTTCCTGGCTGATTTCTTTGATTTCAAAGGTGGAGGCACCTTCGCCGAGGCTGGAGACTTCGAAGGAATCCGGACGGACGATGACGAGGTCGTTGTCCTTAAGGAAAACGACGCGTCCGGTGTGGAGGGCGAGAGCCTGAACGTCGCTGGCGAGGAAGTTTTCGTCCCGGCCGATTCCGAGGATGAGGGGGCTGCCGCGGCGGGCTCCCACGACAATGCCGGGGAGATCGGCGTGGACGACAGCAATGCCGTAGGTGCCGGTGACTTCCCCAAGGGCGAGGCGGATGGCACTAACGAGGCGGGCTTCTCCGTGAAGGGGGGAGGCGTCGTAGTGGGTGCCGACG
>CALFVM010000058.1 GCA_937928665.1 uncultured Candidatus Methylacidiphilales bacterium | reverse complement strand
CGGAGGAGGAGGAGGGGAGGGCGCGGCCGTGACCGCGGGGGCCGGGGCGGACGCGCCGGCTCCGGAAGGCGTTTCGCTGACGATTCTTTTGGTCGATGATTATCATCTGGTGGCGAAGACGTTTTCAGAAATGCTCCGTCGTCAGGGACACACGCTGTTTGTGGCTCATAACGGGCGGGAAGCGATGAGTGTCCTGCAGGAAGAAGGGGAGCGGATTGATTTGTTGATCACGGATTTGAACATGCCGTCAATGTCGGGTCCGGAGTTGTTGAAGGCGTGTGGGTCGACGGGCTTCCGAGGACGGAAGCTGGTCATGACGGGGTTCCTGACCGATGACGTGCGGAAAGAGCTGGAAACTCTCGGAGTGGATGGAATTCTTCAGAAACCGTTTAAACCGGCCGAGTTGATTGCGCGGGTGCGGCAAGTCGCTTCGGCTCTGAGCGCGTGAGTCCGGTGGGTGATTGGTGGCTGCAGGAGGCCTCCCCGCTGGCCTGGGTGGTGTTCGGGCTGGGGATTGCGAGCGGCGTCGGCTTTGTTGTCTGGTTGGTTATGCGGAATCGCTGATTGCCTCACGGAAGGGATTTCAACCGGCCCGGACTTGGGCGAGGGTATCTTTAAGAGCTTTGGCGGAGGCTTGGAGCCCGTTGAGTTCCTTGGGCCAGAGTTCGAGTTCGACGTGGCGAATGATGCCGGCCCGGCCGACAATGGTGGGCACGGAGATGCAGATATCACGGAGGCCGTAGGGACCGCGGACGAAGCTGGAGACGGGCAGGAGGCGTTGGCGGTCGAGGGCGATGGCTTCGATGACTTCGTTGATGGTCACGCCAACGGCCCAGCCCGCGCCGCCTTTGCGGGAGATGACTTCAGCACCGCTTTTTTTAGTCCGCTCAAAAATCTGGGTTTGGAAGGCAGGGGTGCAGCCGGGGAACTTGGTCAGGGGAAGGCCATCGACGGTGGCGGAGGACCAGACAGGGATCATGGAATCGCCGTGTTCGCCGAGGATGAGGGCGCGGACCTGGGTGGGGGGGAGTTTGAGTTCGGCGGCGATGAGCGAGCAGAAGCGGGAGGTATCGAGCATGGTGCCAAGGCCGAGGACCTGGGCAGGGGGCAGGCCGGTTTCTTCGAAAGCGAGCTGGGTGAGGATATCGACCGGGTTGGAAACAACGAAGAGGAAGGCATCTTTGCGAAGACCGGCCTGTTTCAGGCTGGTGAGGATGCCACGGAAGAGGGAAACGTTCCGGTTGATGAGATCGAGTCGGCTTTCGTCGGGCTTGCGCCGGAGTCCGGCGGTGATGAGGACGAGATCGGCCTGGGCGGCGTCGGCGTAGGTGCCGGCGAAGATGCGCTGGTCGGCGGTGTAGGCAGAGCCGTGGAGGAGGTCGAGAGCCTCGCCTTCAGCGGTGGCCTGGTTGGCGTCGAGGATTTGGATTTCGGAGACGACTTTGCCGAGTTGGAGGCAGTAGGCGGCGCAGGAACCGACGCGGCCGCCGCCGCCGATGATGGAGATTTTCATTTCTTTAGGGAGGCAAGGATTTGATCGGTGATGAGTTGGACGAGTTTTTCCGCCTCGGGCGGGAGGGTGGCGCGGGCCGGGCCGGTGTCACGCATGGGGTTGGCGGGAGTGACCGGGGAGGAGCAGCCGTGGTTGCCGCAGAGGGTTTCCCAGGGATCGACTTCGCAGAGGGAAGCGGGTTTGAGGTCGTAGCGGTTGTCGGGGAGGCCGAGCGATTTTTTGATGGCGAGGAGGTCGTCCATTTTATCGCAGGGAATGGAGGCCGCGCCGGGGAGGGACTGGGCAAGGATGCAGGTCCGACAGTAGGCGTCGGTAATTTCCATCTTGAAGTAGGCGTCCTCGACGGATTTGCCCCAGCAAATAAGCCCGTGGAGGCCCATAATGATGGATTGGTGTTTTGGAGCCAGGGGACGGATGGAAGCGGCAACTTCGGGGGAGCCGGGGGTTTCGTAAGGGGCGACGACGACCTGACCGACAAAGACTTCGAGTTCGGGGATGAGGCGGCCGGGGGGCGGGAGTTGTTTGATAGCGAAGGCACCAGCGTGGCACGGGTGGGCGTGGCAAACGGAGAAGGCCTCGGGAGTCGATTCGTAGATGGCGAGGTGGGTGGTGAACTCGCTGGAGCGTTTCCAGGAGCCGAGGAGTTGGTTCCCCTTGCCATCGACCAGAGAGATCATGTCGGGAGTCATGAAGCCTTTGCTAACGCCCGTGGGGGTGACAAGGAAGCGGTCGGGACCGAGGCGGCAGGAGATGTTGCCCCCGTTGCCGTCGCAATATTCGCGGGCCCAGATCCGGCGGCCGATGTCGCAGATTTCGCGCTTTAACTTTTCGGCTTCTGGTGAGCGGAAGAGAGCCTCGTCGGAGGGCGAGCCAGCGGCGCGGGCGGGAAGGGCAGGCGGGGTGGCCTCGGGATCGAAGACGAGCTTGATCCCGGCCTCGGTCAGAGTGTCGCGGGCGGCCGGGGTGATCCGGAGATCGCGGTTGTAACGGAACTCTTTGGCTCCGGTTTGGGCAAAGGCGGCGGCGTCGGATTGAGAGAAGAGTTGAGGGTTCATGGCGTGGGCTCGGTTTCCTGATAGAAGATTTCGTCCACCAAGGCGGCGCAGTAGGCGTCGACGGGGGTGGGTTGAGGAAAGGGGCAGGCGGCTTCGCGTCCTTCGGAGATGGCGATGGTCTGGCCGGGACCCGCTCCGAGTTCGTCGTAGACGACGATGGAGAAGCTGGTCTGGGCTTCGCCCCGGCAGGTGGCAGCAGTCCAGGGGAGGGTAAGAAGGAGGCGCTCGCCGTGGAAGGCGGGATGACGGACGGAAAGGGTGACGCGTCCGATGACGGAGCCAAGTCTCATGTGGCCAGGCTCCTTTCAGGATCGACGATGCCGAGGACGCTCCAGCGGGCGGGGCTGAGTTCGTCGCCAACAAGCTTCCGGGCCTCGGAGCCGTCGGAGGTGATGAGAACGCACTGGTGGATGGCCGCGCCGAGGTGGTCGAGGACGACTTGGGGGTCGCCGTCGGCGGTGCCGTCTTGGTCAATGGGCTGGGCGATCAAAAGGCGCCAGCCGTGCAAGCTGGGGTGCTTGGCGGTGCTGGTGATATAGCCTTTGATCTGGGCGAGTTTCACGGTCGGGCGACAGGTGCGAGTTAGTAAAGGTTGAGGTTTTCGACCATGACGCAGCGGCGGGAGCGGGTGAAGGTCATGGGGGTGGTGACGCCTTCGCCAGTGGGGGTGGCGACGGAGAAGCTGAGGAAGCCTTCGCCGCCGAGGCCGAGGCCGGTCAT
>CALFVM010000057.1 GCA_937928665.1 uncultured Candidatus Methylacidiphilales bacterium | reverse complement strand
CGGCCATCCCCTCCCCCACCCGTGGCAACCGCATGCGTCCAACCACCCCTCCAGGACCAACTTCCGGACCGACACCATCGAACCCTCAACCACTGGTCCTGAATCCGAAGCGGTCTTTATTAAGCCGGGCGTGCGCTCCGTGCAGATCGCCGATTCCCTGCTCCCATTTTTATCACCCACAGGACTAAGATCTCGTGCCACCCGTTGCAGACCCGGAGAGTTACCCATACAACCCATGTCCAGCTCACACCAACGCTTCGGCTCCCAGGATTGCCCCATAGCCGCGTTGCCAATCTGGATCGCCACCGTGTGCCTGCTTCTCATCTCGTGCGCCAGTCCCGGCGATCCCTCCACCCGGAACCTCCGGGCCAACGCCCTCGCCCGCGACCTCACGGCCCTCGGCCCCGACGTGGATCCAGCCGAAGCCGCCACACTCGCCCATGCTGCGGTCGAGACCGCCGCCCGATCCGCCGAGGCTTACCAGCCCGTCGGCCCCGCCTGGGCCAACAACGCACTCGTCAATTCCGGCCTCCGAGACCGCGGGCTTTGCTACCACTGGCGCAACGACCTCTACCGGGCACTCGCCCCCCTTCAACCGCGCACCCTTCGCCTTCAGCTCGCCGAGGCCCAGCGGGGAACCATTTTTGAACACCATGCCCTTGTCCTGACCGCCCCCGGCCAAACCTTCGCCGAAGGCATCCTCCTTGACGCCTGGCGGCACGGCGGTCGGCTCTGGTGGGGTCGCGTTGCCTCCGATTCCGCCCACCCCTGGCAACCGGTCCCCCCTAGCTGGTTCCCCGACGAACTTCGCCACCTCCCTCCGCCCCACGCCCCATAAGAAAGCCTGCGGACCCACTACTCTCAACTGGAACCTTCCTCCGCCTTGCCCTTTTCGTTTGACGCTCTCCAGCCGCCTCCCTACCTTGCCCGGCGTCACGTCCTTCCGGCGGACACTCAACCACCCACACCCCTAGGAGCTTCTATGATCAAAGTCGGTATCAATGGTTTCGGCCGCATCGGCCGCCTCGTTTTTCGTGCAATTTGTGACCAAGGACTGCTCGGTAAAGAAATCGAAGTCGTGGCCGTCAACGATCTCGTCCCCGCCGACAACCTCGCCTACCTCGTCAAATACGACTCCTCCCAAGGCCGTTTCCCCGGCGGCAACGTCTCCAGCGAAAAATCCTCTCCCTCCGTCGCTGAAGACGACGTCCTCGTGGTCGACGGCCACAAAATCAAATGCCTCGCCGTCCGCGAAGGTCCCTCCGCACTCCCCTGGAAAGATCTCGGCGTCGATTACGTCATCGAATCGACAGGCCTCTTCACCGAAGCCGACAAAGCCCGTGGCCACATCAACGCCGGCGCCAAGAAAGTCATTATCTCCGCCCCCGGCAAAAACGAAGACATCACCGTGGTCGTCGGTGTGAACCACGAAAAATACGATCCAGCCGCCCACCACATCATCTCCAACGCCAGTTGCACCACCAACTGCCTGGCCCCCGTCATCCATGTCCTTCTGAAAGAAGGCTTCGGCGTCGCCGAAGGCCTTATGACCACCATCCACAGCTACACCGCCACCCAGAAAACCGTTGACGGCCCTTCCAAAAAGGATTGGAAAGGCGGGCGCTCTGCCGCCATCAACATCATCCCCTCCACCACTGGCGCGGCCAAAGCCGTCGGTCTGGCCATCCCCGAGGTTAAAGGGAAACTCACCGGAATGTCCTTCCGCGTCCCCACCCCCACCGTCTCGGTCGTTGACCTCACGGTTAAAACCACCAAGAGCACCAGCTATCAGGAGATCTGCGAGGCGATGAAACGGGCCAGCGAGACCTACCTCAAGGGTATCCTCGCCTACACCAGCGACGAAGTTGTCTCCACCGATTTCATCCACGATGCCCACTCCAGTATCTTCGACGCCGGCTCGGGCATCGAACTGAACGACACCTTCTTCAAGCTCGTCAGTTGGTATGACAACGAGTGGGGTTACAGCAACCGTTGCGTTGATCTCCTCAAGTATATCGCAAATAAATCGTGAGTTCGAGGAACCCGGCCCGGCTCGCTTTCAACCGGGCCGGGTCACCCTCTGCGGCACCTTCTCTCCATGATTCCGTGCTCCGGCAGCCCTCCGCTAGTCCAAAATAAAAGTCTAATCGCCCATCTCAACCCTCATCACCATTCCGTCCTCGTCACCCATGAAAGCCTCCATCACCGACCTCTCTCTGCAAGGCAAACGCGTTCTCATCCGCGTTGACTTCAACGTCCCTTTCGACAAAGAAACCGGAGCCATCAGCAACACCCAGCGGATCGTCGCCGCTCTGCCCACCATCCGCCACTGCCTCGACCACGGTGCCTCCGTCGTCCTCATGAGCCACCTCGGCCGACCCGACGGTCAGGTCGTTCCGAAATACTCTCTCAAACCCGTCGCCGACAAATTGGCTGAACTTCTCGGCCAATCCGTCACCTTTTTGCCCGACTGCGTCGGACCCGAAACCGAAGCAGCCTGCGCCGCGCTTCAGCCCGGCCAAGTCGTCCTGCTGGAAAACCTCCGCTTCCACCTCGAAGAAGAAGGCAAGGCCAAACGCGAGGACGGCACCTCCGTTAAAGCCGACCCCGCAGCCGTTCAAGCCTTCCGCGCCAGCCTCTCCAAACTCGGGGACATCTACGTCAACGATGCTTTCGGCACCGCGCACCGCGCCCATTCCTCCGTCGTCGGCGTGGATCTTCCTCACAAAGTCGCCGGCCTCCTCATGCAAAAGGAACTCGACGCCTTCGCCGCGGTCCTCGACAACCCCGCCCGCCCCCTTCTTGCCATTCTCGGCGGAGCTAAAATCGCCGACAAAATCCCTCTCATCAATAACCTGATCGAAAAAGCCGACAAAATCATCATTGGCGGAGGCATGGCTTACACCTTCAAAAAAGTCCTTCACAATATGCCCATCGGCAAAAGCTTGTTCGATCCCGTGGGAGCCGAGACCGTTCCTGACCTCGTCGCCAAAGCTAAAGCCCGCAACGTCGAACTCATCTTCCCCGTGGATTATCTCTGCGCCGACGCCTTCTCTCCCGACGCCAACACCCAGCCTGCCGACGACGCCTCCGGCATTCCCGAGGGCTGGGAAGGTCTTGATGCCGGGCCCAAATCCATTGACCTCTACCGCGCCGCCATCCTCTCTGCCCGCACCATCGTTTGGAACGGCCCTGCTGGAGTCTTCGAATTCGATAAATTCGCCACCGCCACCCGTGCCATGGCGGAAGCCATTGCCCAGGCCACCGCGTCCGGAGCGGTCACGGTCGTCGGCGGCGGCGACACCGCCACGGCAGCCAAAAAGTTCGGCGTCGCTGACAAAGTCACCCACTGCTCCACCGGCGGCGGAGCTTCGCTTGAACTCCTCGAAGGGAAAATTCTCCCCGGTGTGGCCGCGCTGGACGATAAATCCTGATCCCCCCGGCACGTCCCTCCCTTCCAACTCAACGCCCTAGAAGCTTATGTCGATCCTCCGCAAAAAAATCATCGCTGGTAACTGGAAAATGAACAAAACGGCCACGGAAGCTCGCCAGCTCGTCGCCGATATTGTCGAAGAACTTGGGACCTTTGATCAGGCCGACATCGTCCTTTGTCCCCCGTTCACCGCCATCCCTGCCTGTGCCGATGCTCTCGAAGGAGTCACCAATCTCATCCTAGGTGCCCAGAACCTTCACCAGGAAAAATCCGGTGCGTTCACCGGAGAAATCTCCGGTGCCATGCTGCGCGACCTCTTCTGCCGCTACGTCATCGTAGGCCATTCCGAACGCCGCCAGTTCTTCGGCGAAACCTGCGCGATCGTCAACGCCAAG
>CALFVM010000056.1 GCA_937928665.1 uncultured Candidatus Methylacidiphilales bacterium | reverse complement strand
CATGCCGATCCGCTTGCGGAGGGAGATGACTTCAAGGTTGGGGTCGTAGATGCTGCGGCCTTTGACGAGGATATCGCCTTTGTGACTGATACCGTCAATGAGGTCGTTCATCCGGTTGAGGTTCCGCAGGAGGGTAGTTTTTCCGCAGCCGGAGGGACCAATGAGGGCGGTGACCTGCTTTTCAGGCATGTCCATGTTGATATCAAACAGGACCTGGGTCTTGCTGTAGAAGAAGTCGAAGTTCTTAATTTGGATGTACTTCGGATCGGCACCAGCCTGCTGATCAGAGGCCCGTGATTCGAATTGAAGCTTTTTGGAGGTCGGTTCGGATTTGGTCGTGTTCGTCGGGGAGGTTTCGGTGTTCATAAGAGGTTGCTGATTGGATTGGGACGGGTCGGATTTAGGGGTTGGGTCCATTAGAAGGCTCCAGTCGCGAACTTACGGCGGAGGCGCTCGCGCACGATGATGGCCGTGAGGTTAAGCACGACGACAAGGATGATCAAGAAGAGGGTGGTGGCAAAAACCATGGGCTTGGCAGCTTCAGAGTCGGGGGATTGGAAGCCGAGGTCAAAGATGTGGAAGCCGAGGTGCATGAATTTGCGATCAAGATGGACGAAGGGGAAGTAGTTATCGATAGGCAGGCTGGGGGCAAGTTTGACCACGCCGATGAGCATGAGGGGTGCAACCTCACCAGCTCCGCGGGCCATGGCGAGAATGAGGCCGGTGAGAATTCCTGGGGCGGAAGCAGGAAGAACAATGCGTTGAATGGTCTGCCATTTGGATGCGCCGCAGGCGAGGGAGCCTTCGCGGGAGCCCCGGGGAACGGCGGCGAGGGATTCCTCGGTGGCCACAATGACGACGGGAACGGTCATGAGAGCGAGGGTGAGGGCGCACCAGAGGATGCCGCCGGTGCCGAAGGTTGGGGTGGGGAGGCGATCCTGGTGAAGACCACTGAAGTAGGGGCAGGTGAAGATGGCGACGGCCAGAAGACAGCCCCCGACGACGTAAAGCACCGGGGAGATCTGCTGGATTTTCTTGACCAGAGCCGCGGTGTCCGGGCTGTTGGTCTGGCCAAAGAAGAAGTTGGCGGCGATGGCGAGGGAGAAGCAGGCCAGGGTGGCAAGGGCGGTGATCCACCAGCCCATGGCGGGCATGGGAGTGGGGTTGCCGCCGTCGATGAAGCCCCCCACCATGTAAACGAAGAAACCGAGACCGAAGACCCCGAAGACGATGGAGGGAACCCCGGCAAGGTTGTTGATGGCGATACGAACGGCACGGACGAAGGGGCCTTGGGTGGCGTATTCCCGCAGGTAGATGGCGGCGAGGACGCCGAACGGGGTAACGATAATGCTGAGGAGGAGCGTCATGGCCGCGGTGCCGAAGATGGCGGGGAAGATGCCGCCTTCCATATTGGCTTCGCGCGGTTCATCCACGATGAAGGCGAAGACAGCGTGGGTAAATTGAGCCAAACGGTCGATGAAGCTCATTTGGTTGGGGAAGTAGTAGTGGACGATATCACCGATCGCGATGATGTTTTCTCCACCGGTAGGCAGGCTGATGACCAATTTGCTGGCCTGTTGCTGGGCGCGGAGGTTTTGAGCTTCGGTGGCAAGGACCTGATATTTATCCTGGAGTTTGGCCTGGGCGGTGTCGATGGCTTCCCGTTCTCGGGAGGGGACGTTATCGGGGCCGAACTGACGGGTCAGCCGACGATCGCGCAGCCGGAGTTTATCCATTTCGTAGTTAATGTCCCCGATCTCGAACTTCTCGATTTGGCGGATGCGGGCCCGGCGTTCGTTGAACTCTTTGACGGCTTTGGCGAAAGCTTCGCGGAAGTTGGGGGCGGTGGCGGGGAGCGGGGGCTGACCGTCGAGATTAAGGCTGACGGGTTCGCCGAACGCGGGACCATACTCGAGACGCTCGATTTTGAGGGCGTTTTCTGGGTAGGTTTTGACCTGGCGATCGTCCAGGTCGATGTATTTGAAGGCGAACCCATATTTATCTTTGTTGCCGACGTGGAGCTGCCATTCGGGCAGGAGCACAATGACGGGGTCGCCGTCGGGGCCGGGACGCTGGACCCGGCGCGACCGCTGCTCGGTAATTTCCCCGCCCATGGTGTTGGATCCGAGGATGCCCTGTTCGGAATTGGGCTCGAGCTGGACATAGACGACAGGTTTGGGCCAGAAGGCCATGACCCCGTTGTAAAGGATGACGGCGAGGAGGGCGAAAACCATGAGGAGGCCCACGGTTAGACCCATGCCGGTGAGCCAAACCCACGGTTCACCGGAAGCGCGTTCGTTGGCCAGTTTTTGGGGAAGTTTTTCTTTTTGCTGGAGCATAAGGGGTATCCGGGTGGAGGGGGGAAGGGGAGTTAGACCATTTTGTATTTTTCGCGGAGGTGCTGGCGAAGCACTTCGGCGAGGGTGTTAACGAGGAAAGTCATGAGGAAGAGGACCATGGCACCGAAGAAGAGAGCCCGGTAGAGGGTCCCTCCGACAGCGGCTTCGGGTAGTTCGACAGCAATGTTGGCCGAGAGGGTGCGCATCCCGGAGAAGATATTCCACTCCATGATAGGGGTGTTGCCGGTAGCCATGACGACGATCATGGTTTCGCCTACGGCGCGGCCGAGACCGATCATCAAGGCGGAGAAGATCCCGGCTGAGGCGGTGGGGAGGACGATCCGCATGGCGGTTTGCCAACGGCTGGCACCGAGGGCCAGGGAACCGGAGCGAAGGGCACCGGGCACGTTGGAGAGGGCGTCTTCCGTGATGGTGAAGATGATGGGGATGACGGCGAAACCCATGACAAAACCGACAACGAGAGAGTTCCGCTGTTGGAAGTCGGTGCCGGTGGCTAACGGCCACCAGCGGCGGAAGTCGGCGATACGAAGGCCCGTGTCCGGTTCGGTGACAACGAAGAAGTTTTGTTCAAAGACGGGGCCGAGGGTCCAGCCGAGCCAGGCGACGAGAAAGAAGACGGGCAGGAAAAACCACCATTCATGTCCGCCCTGCTGCATCCAGATGCGGATGCGCGGGGGCAGGAGATTCCATGCCTGGCCCATGAGCAGGGCCGCAACCGGGACCATGATGCAGATGAGCATAATGGAGGGGACCCGGGTCTCGAGAATGGGTGCGAGCCAAAGAGCGGCAAGGAAGCCGAGGACAACAGAAGGGAGGGAAGCCATGATTTCCATGGTGGGTTTGACCACGCGCCGGACGTCGGGATGGGCGAATTGAGAGACGTAGACGGCGGCGAGCAGGGCGATGGGCACGGCGAAGAGCATGGCGTAGACGGTCCCCTTCAGGGTGCCAATGATCAGGGGAACCAAGGAGAGCTTGGCTTCAAAGTCGTCAGAACCGCCGGTGGATTGCCATTCGTATTTGGGTTCGTGAGAGCCTTCATACCAGATTTTGGCAAACATCGATTTGAGGCTGCCGTTGGGATGGGGATCAACCAGTTTGTAGGTGTGGAACTTGTTTTTGTCGTCGAGGAGGAAGATGGAATCGTATTTCAGACCGAGGGAGCTGAGTTTGATGGGGAAATCGAGTTTTTTGTCGTAACGGACGTCTTCGGTCGTGGAGAAGCGGAGTGTGGCTTCATTCCCGGCAGTGAGGAGGAAGGCTTTGTTCCGTCCGCTTGGGCTATAGGTTTCGGCGGGTCCGATGAGGCTGGGAAATTGTTTGGTTTGGTGCCAGAGCCGGGTGTTTTTCCCGGGGGGGATGAAGAGGCTGAAGACCCGGTTGTTGCCCTTGGCATTGGTGAGGACGACCGAGGTGTCTCCGAAGAGGAGATTCATCTGGGAGATGCCTTTTTCAGGGAGATCCTCAAAGGGGACAAACTTCTGACGTAGTTCGATGGATTCGCCGGTGCGGAAGAAGTAGAAGATGGTCCCTTCGCGGGTGCCGACGAGGATTCCATCGGCGGTTTTATTGACGAGGATGAAGTCGGGCGTGCCCTCGATCTGATCGGTCAGGTCGAAGAGGGCGGCGACTTCGGCTTCACCGACGTCAAAGAGGGAGGCAGCTTGGGCAATGAGAATGGCACTGACTTCGGGTTTTCCGTCGGCGTCCTGAATGGCGGCGGCTAGTTTGCTTGTGCCGGCATCTCCGAAGTCGACGCGGGTAACGGGGGCTCCGGCAACTTTAAATGGAAGCCAAGCGGAGTCGGGTTTGACCTCGGCGGTCATGAGGCGCTCGTTTTTGGCACCATAGCTTGGCAGGTATTCGATAAGAGATTTTCCAAACCGCCCGTCAGAGGTTCCATAGAGGACTTCAAAGGTGCGGTGATTGTAGCCGATTGCGGTGATCCGGGCGTCGGAGGCAGCGGGGGCAGCGGCCGAGGATTCCTCGCCCTGTGGGGTGGATTCGGCACTTTCAGCGGGAGGAGGAGCATCAGCGGCGGGTATGGAAACCGGGTGTTCGATTTTGCCGCGGTCACCGATGAGATCGTAGAGGACGACGGTTCCATCGTCCTTCACCAAGAATGGGAGTTCCCCGTATTCATCCTGGCCGAGGAGAACATACCGGTCGTTTGGATCGAACTGGTGTTCGGCCATGAGTTTGACGCTGGCAGCTTGGAACAGGGGGAGAATCTGCCAGCCGATAAAGATGAAGATCCCGGTAACCACAACAATGATACCAATTCCACCGATTTTGATGAATTGGTTCATGAACCGGTCGATGACGAGCGTTGTTTGGGATGCTTCGAAGCGGTTGGGGTCGGGGACGTAGGTTTTCATAGGAAAGGTTGCGGGATTCAGGGTGAACGAATGGTCTGTGTCGGTGCAGAGAACATGCGTTCCAACTGAGGGGATTGCCGATAGGGAATGGATAGCCGACCGGGGTTGGAACCCGGTCGACATATCCCAGAAGGACCAAGCTTATTCGACGAGCTTGATTTCTTTCGCAGCGAACGCGGCTGGCATCGGGAAGTAACCGTCTTTGACGACGATTTCCTGGCCCTGCTTGGACTGAACGAACTTGATGAATTCGGCAGTCAACTTGTCAGCGGGCTTGTTCGGGGCTTTATTGATGTAGACGTAGAGGAACCGGGCCAGCGGATATTTGCCGGAGGCGCAGTTTTCAGGGGTCGTCTCATAAGGCTTACCGTCTTTGCCGATCAGGGGCACTGCGCGGACACCGGAAGTGCGATAGCCAATTCCGGAGTAGCCGATACCGGCCAAGTCGGAGGTGACACCCTGCACCACAGCGGAGGAGCCGGGTTGTTCTTTAACTTCGGCACGGAAGTCACCGCCACCGAGGGCGTTGTCCTTGAAGAAGCCATAGGTGCCAGAGGCACTGTTACGACCGTAGAGGGAGATGGCTTTGCCAGCCCACTCGCCCGTCAGCCCGAGTTGGCCCCAGGTGTTGATGGCTTCGCCGCCGAGTTTACGGGTGCTGGAGAACACGCCGTCAACCTGGGCCATGGTCATCTGTTTGATGGGGTTGTCTTTGTTGACGTAAACGGCCAGAGCGTCGATGGCGACTTTGATCGCGGTCGGCTTGTAACCGAATTTCTTTTCAAAGTCGTCGATTTCCTTGGACTTCATTTCCCGGCTCATGGGGCCAAGCTGAGAGGTGCCAGCGATCAGGGCGGGCGGTGCGGTGGAGGTGCCTTTACCTTCAATCTGGATGTTGACGTTCGGGTAGACGGCTTTGAAGCCTTCTGCCCAAAGGGTCATCAGGTTATTGAGGGTGTCGGAACCGACCGAGTTGAGGTTGCCGGAAACGCCGGAGACGGCTTTGTACTCGGGGAGTTTCGGGTCAACTTTAATGGCTTGGCTGTAGCCGAGGCTCGCAGTGGAGCCGAGGGCCACCAGAGCGGCCAAGCACGAGCGGATGTGCGTATTCATACGGGTTGGAAGCATGGGACTGCTGAAGTGCAATCTTGAGCTTGAGGGATCTCCTTGGTTTTGTTTTTTGACCCCCGACCCACTGGGGTCCGAGGCGGTGAAAGAGAAAACCTAGTGTGTTACAGACTGATGACGATTGGGCAACGTTGCGACGATTCCGTCGGGTTTGCGAGGGTCTTGGACAAGCAATATCATTCTATCATGATTGAATGATATTTTCGTGCTTGCCCGGGGTTGGCTTTGGCGTAAGCTCCGGGAAATGAGCCGGTTATCCCGCACGCTTCCCGAGCTTTTTTCCCAGCGGATCGCCCTGCTGGACGGTGCCATGGGGACGATGATCCAGGGGTATGGTTTGCAGGAGGCCGATTATCGGGGGGAGCGGTTCAAGGATTACCCTCGGGATTTGAAGGGGAATAATGATTTGCTTTGCCTGACCCGTCCGGAGATTATTGCGGAAATCCATCGGAAGTATTTTGAGGCAGGATCCGACGTTGTTGAGACCAACAGCTTTAATGCCACGGCGATTTCGCAGGCGGACTATGGGCTGGAGTCGTTGGCCTACGAATTGAACGTAGCGGCGGCACAGATTGCCCGGGGCGCGGCGGCAGCCGTGGAGGCGGCTGATCCGGCCAGGAAATGTTTTGTGGCGGGGGCCCTTGGACCGACCAATCGGACGGCCTCAATGTCGCCGGACGTGAACCGGCCCGAGTTCCGTGCGGTGACCTTTGACGACCTGGTGGGTGCGTATCGGGAGCAGGTGGATGGCCTGTTGGACGGGGGGGTGGATGCGCTTCTACCCGAGACGACTTTTGACACGTTGAACCTGAAGGCTGCTCTTTTTGCGATTGAGGACGCCTTTGAGGCGCGGGGGGTGCGGTTGCCGGTGATGATCTCGC
>CALFVM010000055.1 GCA_937928665.1 uncultured Candidatus Methylacidiphilales bacterium | reverse complement strand
ATCCAGTCGGTGACGGTCGTGCCTTCATGCACCTCACCCATCTTGTGAATGGTTCCGGTATAGAAAAGAATCCGTTCGGTCAGGGTCGTCTTGCCCGCGTCAATGTGGGCGCAGATGCCGATGTTCCGGGTTCGTTCGAGGGGGTAAGCGCGTGCAGCCATGGATGGAAAAGGTAAGGGGTGAAGTGAAGAGAAAAATTTACCAGCGAAGGTGGGCAAAAGCCCGGTTGGCTTGGGCCATCCGGTGAACGTCATCCCGCTTTTTGATGGCGTTCCCTTGCCCGGCGGCGGCGTCGCGGATTTCATTGGCCAAGGCCCGGCTCATCGGGACGCCCTTGCGCCCGTCGGCGAAGGTCACAATCCAGCGGATGGCCAGAGAAAGCTGACGCGCAGGCGCAACTTCGAGCGGAACCTGATAGGTGGAACCGCCAACGCGCCGAGCTTTAACTTCAAGCCGAGGTTTGACGTTATCGAGTGCCTTGTTGAGAATTTCCAGAGGATCTCCGGTGTTGTTTTCACCATTCACGTCATCAATCGCCTGATAGACCAAGCGCTGGGCGAGCGATTTTTTACCCTGCTTGAGAACGGTGTTGATTAGTTCAGCCACGACCGGGCTCTCAAAGCGCGGGTCAACCCCGGGATTCCGTTTTTCACTCTTGCGTCTGCGTGCCATATGCGGGGATGGAGGTTAAAGGATTACTTCTTGGCGGGAGCCTTGGCGGTCGCTTTGGCATCGGCCTTGGGCTTTTTCACGCCGTATTTGCTGCGGGAAACTTTTCGCTGAAGCTTGTTGGTGTTGCTCGGGCCGACGGCACCCAGGGAGTCAAGCGTTCCACGGACGATGTGATAACGGACCCCGGGAAGATCTTTCACCCGACCGCCGCGGATGAGGACAATGGAGTGTTCCTGGAGGTTGTGACCTTCCCCCGGGATGTATGCGATGACTTCCTCGCCATTAGTCAAACGGACCTTAGCGACTTTCCGCAAAGCGGAGTTGGGCTTTTTCGGGGTGCGGGTCATGACCTGGACACAGACGCCCCGACGCTGGGGACATTTGTGCAGGGCGCGTGATTTGGACTTGGCCAGCACGCGGCTGCGTCCCTTTCGCACCAACTGATTGATCGTGGGCATCGCTATCGTTCCTTGTTCGGTAGTTCAGTCGTTGAATCTTGTGGTAATTTTGCCCCGAAAACAAAAACACACGCCGGGCGAAGGGCCGAGGCGTGTGAAAACATTCACTCACTTTCGTGGAGGACGACCGGAGCCGTCACACGCGTTCGGAACACCGCAGAGGTGAATTCCCGAAATCAGGGGACGAGGAGAAAAGCGGAATTCTGTGGGCTTGGCAAGAGCTTTCGAAAAAAAATTATTTTCCGGTCCAGTACTGTCGAGCCTGCTCCATGCCGAGGCGTTAGGAACTCCCCTCTATTTTTTAAAGTAGCGGGACCAATCGACGTTGTTCATGTCGCCCGTTTCCAGGAATTGCTGGTGCATGGCGAAAGCGGCGGCGAGGGTGGCCGGGGTCTGGCCATGCTTGGTCTGTTCGAAGTAGCCACGGAGTTCTTCCCGGAAATCAGGGTGCGCACACCGATCAACAATGAGGTTGGCCCGTTCGTGCGGCGTCCGGCCACGAAGATCGGCCACGCCCTGCTCGGTCACGACCACCTGGACAGAATGCTCGCTATGGTCGGTGTGGGAGACCAGCGGAACAATGGTGCTGATTTTTCCGCCTTTGGCAAAGGACGGGCAGGTGAAGATGGAGATGTAGCCGTTCCGCGTGAAGTCGCCCGAACCACCGATCCCGTTCATCATGCTGGAGCCCATGACGTGAGTGGAGTTGACATTGCCGGAGAGATCGACTTCGAGAGCCGTGTTCACAGTAATGATGCCGAGGCGGCGAACGAGTTCGGGGTGATTGGTGATTTCCTGGGGCCGGAGCATGAGGCGGGTCTTGAAGAACTCCAGATCGCGGTAGATGTCCGCCAGAACAGGCGCGGACACGGTCAGGGAGGTTCCAGTGGCAAACTTACACTTGCCGCTGCGAATCAGCTCAATAACGGAATCCTGAATGACTTCGGAAAACATTTCGAAGGGAGGGATGTCCGGGTGGCTTCCAATGGCGGCCAAGACGGCGTTGGCGATGTTACCGACCCCGGATTGGAGCGGGAGGAACTCGCGGGGGATGCGCCCGGCCTTGAGTTCGGCCGCGAGGAACTCGGCGACATGGTTGCCGATGGTGGTCGTGATGTCATCAGCCGGATCGAATTTGCCGGTTTCATCAGGCAGATCGGTTTCCACAATCCCGGCGATCTTCGCCGGATCAACCTGGATGTACGGCGCACCGATGCGCATGGAACAACTGTTGAGGGGGATCGGCTGGCGGTAGGGCGGGTCGAGGGGTTCGAAAATATCATGAATCCCCCGCAAGGTGGCCGGGTGCGCCCGATTGAGCTCCACCAGAATCCGGTCGGCCACCCGGCAGAAAGTCGGCGTGGCTCCGACCGAGGTGGTCGGGACAATCTTGCCGTCGGGCGTGACCTCACAGGCTTCCACGATAGCCCAGTGGAACTTCCCCAGAAAGCCGTAGCGAACCTGTTGCGGCAGGGTGGACAGGTGCATGTCGAAGAACCGGGTCTTGCCGGCATTGATGGCGGCGCGGAGATGCTTGTTCGACTGGTAAGGCGTCCGCCAGGAGATCGCTTCGGCCCGGGCGAGTTCACCGTCGAGTGATTCGCCGGTGGATGCGCCGGTAACCACGCCGACCTGGAACGGGTGCCCGGCGGCATGTTCCGCGCGGGCGCGGGCGGCCAGTGCGGTGGGGATGGCCTTGGCGGCACCCGCCGGAGTGAAGCCAGAGAAGCCAATGGTGGAATTATGGTCAACGAGGGCGGCGGCCTGTTCAGCGGTAAGACGGGGGAAGGGAAGGTTCATGGTGGGGGGTGGTGGTTCAGGTTTCAATCAGTTGCCAGACACGAGGTCCGTAAATCACTTGGACAGCTCCAGAGGCGGTTTCGATTCGTGGATTGCCAACCGCGTCAATTCCCAGAAAACGCCCGCTCACCGTGGTTTGATCCACCGTGACACAAACCGGACGGGGAGGACCCCAGAGAGCTTCAAAGTCCGGCAGGAGAGCAAGAAAGCCGCGTCCGACCCAGACCGCGTGGGTGCGATACAACGCGTCGAGGATGGCTGCGGACAGATCGCCCAAGGACAGACCGGCGAGGCCAAGCCGGGCAAGGGACGTGGTCTGTCCCACCAGGGATGCGTCATCGCGCTCGGGATCATTGAGCACATTGATCCCGAGACCGACCACGACACGATCGGGTGCGGGACGCTCGGCAAGGATGCCGCCGAGCTTTTTGTCGTCGACCATGAGGTCGTTGGGCCAACGGAGTCGAAGCGGGCGTGCCCCGAGCCCATCCAGCGCGCGGGCGGCAGCAAGACCAACCACCAGAGGTGCCGTGGCCGCCGCCGGTTCCGGCGGGGGGGAGGGGAGAACGGCGGAGAGCCACAGGCCACCCTCGGAGGAGACCCACGCCCGATTCTGACGGCCACGTCCGGCGGACTGCCGCCGGGCGCGCACCACGGTCCACGGAGCTTCCCGGGCAGCGAGGTCGTTGGTGGAGGACGCATGATCGACGTCAATAATCGTCCAGCCGGGGAATGGGGATGCGGCACCTGTGTTCATCAGTTGGCCAGGGCGGAGATGAAGTAACCCGCAGCAATGGCAGTGCCGATCACGCCGGCGACGTTGGGCCCCATGGCATGCATGAGGAGGTAGTTGTTCGGATCGGCCCGCTGCCCCTCCAGATGGGAGACGCGCGCGGCCATCGGCACGGCGGAAACGCCGGCGGAGCCAATGAGCGGATTGATCGGGTTGCCCGGAGAACAGAGGTTCATCACCTTGGCCACAAGCACTCCAGAACCCGTAGCGATACCAAACGCCACCACGCCCAGCCCGATGATCTTCAGGGTCTCCAGTTGGAGAAAGCTGTCACCTTTCATCGTGATGCCGACCGAAACGCCAAGAAAAATGGTAACGATGTTGATGATCTCGTTCTGGGCCGATTTCACCAGCCGCTCGGTCACGCCGCACTCGCGTAGGAAGTTTCCCAGCATGAGCATGCCGATGAGTGCGGCGGCGTCCGGCACCAACAGGATACAGGTAAAGGTCACCAGCACACAAAAGACGAGCCGCTCGGTTCGCCCGACTGTGCGCAGGGATTTCATCCGGATCGCCCGCTCCTTTTTCGTGGTTAACAGCCGCATGATCGGAGGTTGAATCAGCGGGACCAACGCCATGTACGTATACGCAGCCACCGCGACCGGGCCGAGAAGTTCGGGGGCGAGCTTGTTGGTAACAAAGATGGAGGTGGGTCCGTCGGCACCGCCAATGATCCCAATGGACGCGGCCTGCATGGCACTGAATCCCATCAGGGTAGCACCAAAAAAAGTGAACAGAATGCCGAACTGCGCGGCCGCACCGAGCAGAAGCGTTCTCGGATTGGCGATCAGCGGCCCGAAATCGGTCAGGGCACCGACGCCGAGGAAAATGATCGGCGGAAAAATCTCGAGCTTGATCCCCTGGGAAATGAAGTCAAAAAGGCCTCCTTCCATCTTGTCGACGCGGAAATGCACCGCCCCATCCCCGGGCGGTGCCGCCGGGGTGGCCGTGACATTGATAAAGCCGGTATCAACGACGCCGGAGGGTTGGACGACCTCTGTGATGACCCCCCGTGTCGGCAGGTTGGCCAGGAGCGCCCCAAAGGCAATCGGGACCAGGAGGAGAGGCTCAAACCCCTTGTGAACCGCAAGGTAGAGCAGGGCGAGGACCACACCCCACATCACCACCATCGGCCAGGTGATCAGTCCGAGACCGGTTTCCCGAAGGAAGTTGGCGAGTTCGACGAGCATCGCGTTCTGCCCGGCTTAGCCCGCCTTAATCTTGCAAAGGCCTTGGCCTTCTTCGACGCCATCGCCATTTGCCACCAAGACCTGCTCGATCACCCCGTCGAACGGCGCATAAACAAAAGTGTTCATTTTCATCGCCTCGATCGTCACCAGTTCATCGCCTTTGGCCACCGTTTTGCCAGGCGCGGCGGCGACTGCGACCACCTTGCCGGATAGCGGGCTCGGAACCACTCCATCACCCGCAGGGGCGGCGGGTGCTGCCTGGGCCGGGGAACTGACGGGGGCGGAGATCGAACTGGTAACTGGCCGGGAGACTGGCGCGGCGGCGGCTGCGGCGGCGGTGTCGTCAAGCACTTCGACGGTAACGTCGTAGGCTTTGCCTTCAACGGTGATGCGGAGTTTTTTCATGGGCGGTTCTGCGTTCAGGTCAGGGTTGCGTGGTGGAGCGCCGGTCACCGGACACGGCGCGAGTCAAATATCTGGCGTCGTCCCTCCACGCTCCAGGCGTGGAGCGAGAGCTGGGAAATGGTCTCAGGGGGCCGAGCAGGGCTGATGGACAAAATGCGGACCCGTTCCTTGAACGTGACGTGGACCGCGGCGGCGAGAGCCGCCAGCACCTCGGCCGGAATCCGCGGTGGCGGAACGGGGATTGGCGCGGTCGCTTCTCCAGCTCGGGAGGAGAGCTGGGCCGCCCGTTTTTTTATTTCGCTCCGCCGGAAAAAGTAGCCGGACAATTCCAAGGCACCCCAGAGGAACCCAAGCGCAGAAAAAACGACCAGTGCCCCGAGAATTTGGAACTGGATACTCTCGCCCAACGACAACGTGTTGCCGTAGGCCAGGGGAAAAATCGGGGCGTTCACAGAGGGTCGCCGGCTTGGTTTAGAGCGGGATATTCCCGTGTTTTTTCGGCGGGCGCGTCTCGCGTTTCGATAAAGTATTCCGCAGAGCCAGAGCGAGGGTAGCGCGGGTGTTGGCCGGGTTGATCACATCGGTAATCATGGCCCGCCGGGCAGCCTCGTAGGGTGAGGCGAAATGGTCCCGATACTCCTTGATCAATTCTTGCTCACGGGCTTTCGGATCGGTGGCTTTCTCGATCTCTTTCCGATACAGAACCCGCACCGCTCCCTCCGCCCCCATCACCGCAATCTCCGCAGTCGGCCAGGCGAAGACCAAGTCGGCTCCCATGTCCTTGGAACACATGGCTAGGTAGGCACCCCCATAAGCCTTTCTCAAAATCAGGGTGATCTTCGGCACGGTCGAGGCTGCGTAGGCGAACAACATCTTGGCACCGTGCCGGATAATCCCGCCCCGCTCCTGGGCTACGCCAGGGAGGAAGCCGGGGACATCGACAAAGTTGACGATCGGGATGTTGAATATGTTGCAGAGCCGGATGAACCGGGCCGCCTTGTCCGAGGCGTCAATGTCGAGCGTCCCGGCTTTGACCGTGGGCTGGTTGGCAATGATCCCAACAACCACTCCGCAAATCCGGGCGAAGCAGATGACGATGTTCTTTGCCCAGTCGGCCTGGACCTCGAGGTAGTCCCCACGGTCCACGACAGCTGCAATGACCTTGTGAACATCCAGGGGACTTTTTGAATCTGAGGGAATCATCTCATTGATCGCCGGGTTGGGCGCGAGATCGATCGCATCGGCCAGGTGATGAGGCGGATCCATCACGTTGTTGGAGGGTAGGAAGGAAAGTAACTTCCGCAGCAGCTCAGCCGCCTGCGTCTCATCATCCGCCACAAAATGAATATTCCCGCTGATCGTGGCGTGGGCCGCGGCTGACCCGATCTCTTCCATCGTCGCGCTGGCCCCGGTTGCGGCTTTAATCACGTCCGGTCCGCAAATAAACATTTGCGAGGTTGTTTTGGTCATGATGATGAAGTCGGTCAGAGCCGGCGAATAAGCCGCTCCGCCCGCACACGGCCCGGAAATCACGGCCACCTGCGGAACAACTCCAGACAGAAGCACGTTCCGGAAAAAAACCTGTCCGTAACCGGAAAGCGAATCAACCCCCTCCTGAATGCGCGCCCCGCCAGAATCATTGAAACCGATGACGGGCATGCCCGCCTTCAGCGCAAAGTCCATCAAATCACAAATCTTCAGCGCGTGAACCCGCCCCAGCGACCCGCCCGAAACCGTGAAATCCTGGCTGAACGCTGCCACCGGACGTCCGTGAATGTAGCCGGTCCCGCAGATGACTCCGTCTGCCGGAAGCGATCGGTCGGCCAGGCCGAAATCTTTACACCCGTGATCGGCGTGCATCCCGAACTCCTGAAACGTGCCAGGCTCAAAGAGGTTCTCCAATCGCTCCCGGGCATGAAGCAGGCCTTTGGCGTGTCGGGCATTGATCTTGTCTTCGCCCCCGGCCAGGCGTGCTTTTTGGCGACGGGCTTCCAAGTCTTGCAGGAGTTCGTTCGGGATGGCCATAAAAGAAGATTCCGTTATTTGGAGGTGCAGAATTCGGTCAGAACACCATGGGTCGATTTTGGGTGGAGGAACGCAACCAGCTTCCCGGCCGCCCCCTCAAAAGGTTCCTCATGAATCAACCGGCACCCGGCCTCCTTCGCCTGCGCCAACTGCCCGGTGATGTCATCGGTGTAAAATGCGATGTGATGAATTCCCTCCCCATTCTTCTCAATAAACTTCGCAATCGGACTCTCCGGATCGGTCGCCTCCAGGAGTTCCAGGTGAACTTCGCCCGCCTCGAAGAATGCCGTCCGAACCTTCTGCGACGGCACTTCTTCGCGATGCCCGCACTTGAGTCCGAGAGCTTTTTCGTAGACAGGAACCGTCTCATCAAGGGACTTGACGGCGATACCGAGGTGATCAATTCGCTGAATCATGGAATGGTGCTTTCCTTTTTAGTGTGATGATAAAAACTAATGAAGAAGACGATAGTTAATTAGACAAGGTTGAGTCAACCGATTTCGTTCTTTTCCGCGCCAATTCGACGCCGGAGTTCCAGGATGGCCTCCGCGTGTGTCATTTTCATGGCCGAAACCGCTTCACGTAACTCCGGCAGCGACCCGGCAACGACCGGATTCGCAAAAAACAACCGCCCCGCTTCCTCCGCCAGAAGTTGTTCGAACCAACGCTCGGATTGTTCCCGACGACGCGCGGCCAACCGCCCGGACGACTGCGCCTCGTCCCGAAAGGTTTCCACTGCCGCCCAAAGCGCGGCCACCGTCTCGGCCCGGCGCACCGAAACGGTCGTCACCGGAGCAATCTGCCCCCGGTCCGCCACATAGTGGAGCGCGTTGGCCAACTCCCGCCGTGCCGTCTCAGCCCGCAGGGCGTTGTCGCCATCGGCCTTGGTCACTGCCAGAATATCCGCCAGTTCCAGAATCCCTTTCTTGATCCCCTGCAGTTCATCCCCGGCACCTGCCAGCATCAAGACCAGAAAACAATCGACCATGGAGTGAACCGTGACCTCGCTCTGGCCGACTCCAACCGTTTCAACAAACACAACATCATACCCCGCCGCCTCGCACAAAAGAAGCGTTTCCCGGCTCTTCCTAGCCACACCCCCAAGAGCACCCGCAGCGGGCGAGGGCCGGATAAAACTGTTCGGATGCCGAGCCAGCTCTTCCATCCGGGTCTTGTCTCCCAGCACCGATCCCCCGGACACATGGCTGGAGGGGTCCACCGCCAGCACGGCCAGCTTGTGCCCCCGTTCACACAAAAGAAGCCCCAGGTGTTCAATTAACGTACTCTTGCCCACCCCGGGCACCCCGGTTATCCCCAGGCGAAACGCGCGACCGCTCCGGGGCAACAGCCGTCCCAGCAAATCCCGGGCGATCGGTCCATCGTCAGGACGCCCGCTCTCAATCAGCGTGATGGCCCGTGCCAAAT
>CALFVM010000054.1 GCA_937928665.1 uncultured Candidatus Methylacidiphilales bacterium | reverse complement strand
CCGCTGCCCAGGCACCCTCCACCTCATCCCCCCAGCAGCGCCAACGCCTTCGCATGGCCGAAGTCCAAACCCTCAAAAACGATTCCGTCATCGGTGAGGGTTCCGACGGACTCCTCGCCATTGTCAAGCCACCGACCGACCCCGATTACCTCGCCTACGCTCAGAAAATTGTCACTGAAGAAAATGCCGACCGCGAAGCCGTCTTCGCCCAGGAAGCCGCCGACAAAGGCCAGGCGGTCCCAGAGGTCGCCTCTGAATACGCAAAACGCCGACGGCAGGGTGCTTTCCCTGGCGAGTGGATTCAATCCGCCGACGGCTCTTGGACCAAACGGTAGGTCCGTTCCCCCCCAAGCCCGGTTCCGCCAGCCCGGTGCCCCGCGCCCCGCTATCGCGAGCCATCACACCACCCGCCGCTCCGCCAACGCCCGGCCCAAGGTCACACTGTCCACAAACTCCAGGTCCCCGCCCACGGCAATGCCCGTCGCCAGGCGACTGACCTGCCAGCCCCGCTTCTTCATTTCCCCCGCCAAATACAGCCCCGTCGTCTCTCCCCCCACATCGGAGCCCAGTGCCAGGATGACCTCCCGCACCGCCCGCCTCTCCAGCTCCTCAAAACACCGCTCCAGGCGCAACTCCTCCGGCCCAATCCCATCCAACGGCGAAAGCACGCCACCCAGGACAAAGTACCGCCCCCGAAACGCCCCGGACTTCTCCACCGCAATCACATCCCGCGCCTGCGCCACCACACAAGCCACCGACGAATCCCGCGCCGGATCCTGACAGATCGGGCACAGCTCCGCCTCCGCATAAAAACCACAGGATGAGCACGCCCGGATGGCCCGCCGCGCCTCCAGAATCGCCTCGCCCAACGACCGCGCCACTGCGGGGTCGCCGCTCAAGAGATGCAACGCGAACCGCTCTGCGGACCGTGGCCCGACCGACGGAAGCTGACGAAAAGCCTGCACCAGGTGCCGGAACGCAGGCGGATAGTCCATCACAGACCCAACCCGGGAATCTTCAATCCTGACGTCAGCTTCCCAATCTCCCGCTGCGCCTCGTCCCGGCCCTTCTTCACCGCCTCCTGCACTGCCGACACGATCAAATCCTGCAACATTTCCACGTCCCCCGACGCGACCACTTCCGGGGAAAGATAGACCGACTGAAGATTCCCATCCCCAGTGGCCACCGCCTTAACGGCACCCCCGCCCACCGACGCCTCGTAAGTCCGCGAGGCCAGTTCCTCCTGCATTCGGGCCATGTCGGCCTGCATCTTTTGCACCTGCTGCATCATCTTCATCGGGTTCATCAATTTGCTTTCTGCGCCTGCTTTTCAGGCCGCCTGGGTGGGTTTCTCCCGCACCTCCACCGCGCGCGCCTCGAAACGTTCGAGCGCGGCCTGGATAGCCGGGTCTTGATAAAACTCATCTTTATCCGCACGACTGATCTCCCGCTTCCCTTTTGTTTTCGGGACCTCCTTGACCCCTGCTGGGTTCTCTCTCGGCGGAACCACAGGCACAGGCGGTGCCTCCGGCTCAGGCTCCGCCGCCGGTCTCTCCTCAGCGGCTTGCTCCGGCGGCCGCGCTTCTGGTTGCGGCTTGGACGCTACCGCGACGCCGGAGTCCCGCGCATCAACGGTCGCAGCCGCAGAGCGCACGGGGGCAATCGAGGGCCGGTCGACCGGCGGAATCGGCTGTCCCCCCGTCAGGGCCCGGAGCAAATGCTCCAATTCAACCTTTTCCCGCTGCTGGGCCAGGCGGATCATGGTAATTTCAAACATCACTTCTTTCACCAACGCGTGTCGGATGCGCTCTTCCAACCGGACCAGTTCCTCAATCCACACCAGCACCAAATCCTTCGGCGGCAGCGGCTGCATCGCCGCAAAGTGATGCACCTCACTCGGATCAATCTGGGAGGCGGCCAACTCTGGAGAGATGTGATAGATAAGCTGATTGCGGAAGTACCGGCACAGTTCCCGCGTGAGTTGCAGCAGATCTTTCCCCCGACTCACCAACGCCCGCACCTGACGAATCGCCGGTTCCGGGTCACCCGCTTCAATCGCCTCCGCCAACGCCCAAATCTCCCGAATGCCGGTCAACCCGAACATGTCCAGGACATCCTGTTCCCTGATCTCTTTGCCGCAAAAGGTAATCAACTGATCCAGTGCCGACTCGGCGTCCCGTAGCCCGCCCTCCGCGTTCCGCGCCAGCAACGTTAGCGCATCTGGAGAAATCTTGATCCCCTCATTGTCCGCAATGAAGCTCAGGTGCTTGGCGATATCCAAGTCGGCAATCCGCCGCAAATCATAGCGCTGGCACCGCGAAAGAATCGTCGCCGGCAGCTTGTGCACCTCCGTCGTGGCAAAGATGAACTTCACGTGGGCCGGAGGCTCCTCCAACGTTTTTAACAAGGCGTTGAAAGCTCCCGGACTCAGCATGTGCACCTCGTCAATGATGTAGACCTTGAACTTGCCCCCCGTCGGCGTGTATTGCACGTTATCGCGTAACTCGCGAACCTGCTCCACCCCGTTGTTGGAGGCGCCATCAATCTCAATCACGTCCAGAGATCGGCCCTCCGCGATTTCCTGACAAATCGGGTCGTTCGGATCAAAGTCAGCCCTCGGCCCACCCGCGCAGTTAAGTGCCTTGGAAAGAATCCGGGCGATCGACGTCTTGCCAATCCCCCGCGGACCCACAAACAAAAAAGCATGGGCAATCCGCCCGGTTGCCAGCGCATTGCTCAACCCGCGCACGACATGTTCCTGACCCACCACCTGTGCAAAGGTTTGCGGACGATATTTACGGGCCAGGACCAGGTAGCTCACTTGCAGGCAGACCTTACCCCGGCCCGATAAACCGTGGCAAGAGGTTCTCCGAATCTTCCCATCCTCCGCCCAACCATCCGGCCAACGGGCTCTCCCATCTTCGGAATCGCCAAACCGGCATCTTTCCCGCTTACTCCAGCGATGATGGATCATCTCACCGTGCTGCCCCACGCGCTCGCTCAGGACCGCCTCACCCGGCTGAGGGAACGCGAGACCTCCCGCTCCGAGTTCGTCACCCGCCTCCGCCAGCTTTCGCTCATCCTGGCCGCCCAGGCCGCGGCGGATCTGCCTCTCGAACCGGTCGATATCACCACTCCCCTGGAAACAACCCAGGGCAGCCGCCTCCGCGGAGGCGTGACCCTTATCCCCATTCTCCGCGCTGCCCTCGGCATGGTCGACGCCTTCCGTGACGTCGTCCCGGAAGCCCGCATCGGCCACCTCGGATTCGCCCGCAATGAAACAACCCTTGACGCCGAGCTCTACCTCAAGCGTCTGCCCGACGACCTCGCCCTCGACACGGTCTGGCTCATCGATCCCATGCTGGCCACTGGACACAGTGCCGCTGCCGCCCTCTCCCTCCTTAAATCATCCGGTGCGATTTCCATCCGCTTTATCTGCTGCCTGGCCTCCCCCGAAGGCGTCCGTCACCTGGCCGAAACCCACCCGGACGTCCCCATCCTTGCCGCCGCTCTCGACCGCCAGCTTAACGAGCGGGGCTTCATCCTTCCCGGCTTGGGCGACGCGGGCGACCGCCAGTTCGGAACCGGCACCCTTTGATCAAGGCCAGACCGCCCCACCCAGGCCTCTCCCCATCCCTTAATTCTTCCGGCATCCTGCCCGGACACCATCCCTTTCACCTGCGCACGCAAACGTCTCAGAGTTGTGACTTTTGTCCATCAAGTGTCACGCCTCTTTCGCTGAATCGGCAAATTAAATCCTCAGCTTTTCCCGCGTCGAAATCATGATCCAGCCCATCGATCCTCCCCTGCCGGCTACCGAACTCCGCTCCCCTGCTCTCCGCTTACCCCGGCCCGAATTTCCCCAGGACCGTTTCTCCCCTGGCGAGCAAGTCGATTGGGCCGATCTGATCGACTCCCGCGCCACGCTCCCGGCTGGCATGGACCTCGACCGTGCCCAAAGCTTCTTCCGCGATTACCCCGAGATCGCCTTTGTCGCCGTTCTTGAGGGAACCAAAGTCATCGGCCTCTGCTCCGAACTGACCATCGTCCGGAAACTCACCCTCAACTGCGGTCTCGGCCACTGCATCTACGCCAAAACCCCTCTCAGCCGCCACGTTCAGGAAGACTCCCTCATCATCCGCCGCGGCCAACCTGTCCGCGAAGTCCTTCGGCTGGTCATGAATCGGCAAAGCGGCTTCTTCGATGACATCATTCTCGTCGACGCCAACGGACGATTCCTCGGCCTGATACAAACCCAAACCATGATGCGGCTCCAGCACCGAATCACGGAATATCAGGTCACTGAACTCGAATCCCTCACCGACCAGCTCAACCGAAGCAACATCGAACTGGCCCATGCCCGCGACGTCGCCATGCAGGCCGCCGAAATGAAAGCGACCTTTCTGGCCAACATGAGCCATGAAATCCGCACTCCCCTCAATGGTATCCTCGGGATGGTGCGTATCCTCATGCGCACCGCCCTGGACGCCACGCAGCGTCGCTACGCCTCGACCGTGCTTAACTCCGCCAACGCCCTCCTCACCATCCTCAACGACATTCTCGACTTCTCCAAAATTGAAGCCGGCCGGATGGAGTTCGAGCACATCCCCTTTAACCTCGCCGACCTCATCGAAGAAGCCGTCCAGCTCAACTCCGAGCGGGCTCGGGAGAAAAAGATCGATTGCTACAGTTGGATCGACCCGAGCGTTCCTACCGGTTTCATCTCCGACCCCACCCGCCTTCGCCAAATTCTTCTCAACCTCACCTCCAACGCCGTCAAATTTACTGAATCCGGCGAGGTCGTCGTCCACCTGGATTGCCTCCGCCAGACCAATAACGAAGCCACCATCCGCGTCGCCGTGCGTGATACCGGCGTGGGCATTACTCCCGAAGTCCAGCGCCGCCTCTTCTCTGCCTTCGAACAGGGGGACCGGTCCACCAGCCGCAAATTCGGAGGCACCGGCCTCGGCCTCGCCATCTGCAAACGCCTCGTCGAACTTCTCGGCGGCACCATCGGCTGCGAAAGCGAACCCGGCAAAGGCTCCACCTTCTTCTTCGAACTTACCCTCCCCAAAAATCCCGCCGCTACCGCCGCCCAACAGGTCAAGCACGAGGAACTCTGGGGCGTCCGCGTCCTCGTCGTTGACGACAGCCCCTCGTTCTGTTCCTACCTCACCCAGCACCTCGGGCGCTGGAACGTCATCACCCGCAGTGCCACCTCCCCCGCCGACGCCCTCGACCTTGCCCGCCGTCAGGCCGCACGCAATCTTCCCTTTGATTGTTGCGTCATCGACTTCCACCTCGACGGGCGCGACGGACTCGCCCTCGCCCGCGATCTCGCTCGCGACCCCCTGACCGCTTCGACCCGCAATATCCTCCTGGCCGCCTTTGAAAACGAGGTCGGAGCCGAGGCCGCCCGCGAAGGTCAGGTCGCCTCTGTCATTGCTAAACCCGTCAAACCCACCGAACTCCTCGAAGGTCTCCTCAAAGCCATCCGCACCCGGCCCGCCTCCACCCCGGCACAGACGCCGACATCAACGCCGCTCCCCCTGCCTGCTGAACCGGCCCAGCTCCCCTTGGCTCCCCAACCCCTTCCCGCAGAACCCAACCCGACACGCCTCGCCGTCACCGAGGCCGAGGCTTCTTGCCCCCCTCTCAACATCCTCCTTGTTGAGGACAGCGAAGTGAACCGGGAAGTCGCCCAAATTCTCCTCACCGCCTGGGGCCACACCCTGACCATGGCCGAACACGGGCTCCGCGCTCTTGAGATCCTTGAGACCCAATCCTTCGACTGCATCCTCATGGATTGCCAAATGCCCGAACTCGACGGTTACGAAACCACCCGCCGCATTCGGGCCGGTGCTTCGCCCAACATCCGCAAAGACATCTTTATCGTCGCCATGACCGCCAATGCCATGCCGGGGGACCGCGACGTTTGCCTGGCCGCCGGCATGAACGATTACGTCGGGAAACCGATCGACGAAGCCGAACTCCTGGCCGCCCTGAAAAAAGCTGCCGACCTCCGCAAACGCCCGGCCCTGGAGGAACCCTCCCCCGAAGCTCCGTTGGCGTCCGAACCCGAAACGAGTGCCTCACCCTGCCCCCCGGAACCAGTAGAAACCTCCAAACCCGAAACCTCCGAGCCCATCACCGCCTCGAACGGACACCAACCGCCTCCTCCCGCCAACCTTCCTCCTCCGATCAACGCCTCCCGTTTTCCACCGCGCCTCGCCGCTCTCTTCGTCACCGAAACCCGCAAACGACATCAGGAAATCCTTGATGCCCTCCAGGCCGATGACGCCGAATCAGTGCTCCGCGT
>CALFVM010000053.1 GCA_937928665.1 uncultured Candidatus Methylacidiphilales bacterium | reverse complement strand
CGCCATGACCAGATTGCTCCAGACGATGATCGCCCACGGATCCACCCCGGCCGCCAGGCAACGCTTCAGCAGGATCGCAGCAAAAGCGTAACCAATGCCCGCACCGAGCGGCAGGAATAAGAATGTATTGTCGATGACGCCCGACTAGCCGAACCAAGGAAACTTGCAAGGCCCACCCGGCGAATTTCCCCCCAAAGACTCCGCTAGCTCCAGTCGCTCTCCAGCACAATCCGATACCGGGCCTGACCCGCCCGCAGTCGTTCCAGTGCCTCATTGGCCTGCGACATCGGGTAATTCTCCGTCACGGGCTCAATCCCGTGCCGCGCACAAAACGCCAGCATCCGGTCAATGGCTGCCGGACTGCCGGTCGGACTGCCCGACACTGATTTCTGCCCCGTAATCAAACCAAAGGCCGGAACTTCCAACGGCTTGAGCACCGCCCCCACCACATGGAGCCGCCCCCGCGGGGCCAGCACATTCAGCAACGCGGGCGCATCCACCGGGACGTTGATGGTCGAGATGATGAGGTCGAGGGATCCGGCCAGCTTTTTCAAGCCTTCGGGTGACGCCGTCGTGTGCACAAAATGTGCTCCGAGCTGCCGGGCCTCGGAATGTTTTTGTTCGCTGCTCGTGAAGGCGTGGACTTCACAACCCCATTTGTTTGCGAACTGCAGTGCCAGATGCCCCAGCCCTCCAATCCCGATCACACCTACCCGAGCCGTCGGCGACACATCATACTCGAACAAGGGCGTAAACACGGTGATTCCCCCGCAGAGAAGCGGCCCCGCCTTGGCCGGGTCCACCGCTTCCGGCAACGGGCGCGCCCACGTCCACTGCACACGCACCCGGTCGGCGAAGCCGCCGAACCGCCCGACAATGGTCCCCTGAACGTGCGCGCAGAGATGGTGGCGCCCCGACAGACACTCCCCACAGGAAAGACAACTCGATGCCGACCAACCGACCCCCACCCGCTGGCCCACCTTCAATCCGCGCGCTTGCGGACCGACGGCTGCCACCGTGCCGATAATCTCGTGCCCGGGCACGAACGGATAGGCGGCAATCCCCCAATCATTATCGAGCATCGACAAGTCGGAGTGGCATATACCGCAATGGGAAACGTTGATTTCAACTTCATCGGGACCCATCTCGCCGATCCGGTGAGACATCGGCTCCAAGCACCGACCCGGAGCCGCAGCCGCATAAGCTCGGATCTCAACCATGCCGCAGCCTAGCACGTGCGGTCAGAAATCCGCACGCCTGAAGTCATCAAGGGAACCGTCGCGAAAATCGACAAGCCGCCCAACCCCAAAAATGCTGCCGGAAGACTGATTTTTCTTGTCATTTGATTCATCTGACGCTTAATTTTCATTCACATGAGACAACCCCGTCCAACCGCCCGGATCGAAGAACCCGTGGCAGTTTACGGCTGCGTGGATCGCGCCACCACACCTGATCCCGGTCCGACTGCCACCGTGGAGAAGCTCAAGCGTGGCCTACCCATGATTGAGTTTGACACCCTTTGCAAGTTGCTTGGCCTGACAGGTGAGGGCTTGGCAGACCACCTGTCGATCTCGCGGAGCACGCTCTTGCGCCGCCGCAAGGCCGGGCATCTGGACATGCTGGAGTCGGACCGGCTTCTCCGCTACGCCCGGCTCTTCGGCCGGGCGGCGGAGGTTCTTGGCTCGGAGGAAGCGGCCCGCGGTTGGCTCCGCACCCCTGCGCGGGCCTTGGCCTATGCGACTCCCCTGACCTTTTCCGAAACCGAGGTGGGTGCCCGGGAGGTTGAGCACCTGCTTGGTCGGATCGAACACGGCGTCTTCTCGTAAGGCCCGGATGAGTTCCTTGGTATCCGCGTGGCGTCTGACATCGGCCCGGTGGGCTGAGACGGCCTTCGATGGAGAAGGAGCCCGACTTAACGGCGGACGATGGAACAGGCCCGGGCACCCGGCGGTTTATGTGGCGGGGAGTCGTGCCCTGGCTGCGTTGGAGGTGCTTGTCCATCTTGATCAATGGTCAAGCGGGATTGAGTTTGTCCGTTTTGAGGTTTCCATTCCGGATCAACTTGTGGATCGGAGTTGGAAGGTGGAGTGGCATAATCAGAGGATCCTCCACCGGGACATCACCGCCCCGAACCCTCAACCCTGCACCCAGGACTTCGGCGACCGGTGGTTGCGCCGGTCGCCCATGCCCGCTCTTGAAGTGCCCAGTGCGATGATTCCCGAAGAATCCAATTACCTGCTCAACCCCTGCCATCCCGGCTTCAAAACCCTCCGGATCGGCACTCCGGAACCCTTTGCTTTTGACCGACGTTTGCTGGAGCACTGACCGGCTCAGGCCGCTTATTCGCCCCGGAGATAACCCGCGATCTCCGCAATGAACCGATCCCCGAAGTCTTCCAACTTTTTCGCCCCTACCCCGGGCACCGATGCCAGCGCATGCCGGTTCTGCGGAAGGTCCCGGGCCATGTGGCGCAACGTCAGATCCGAGAAAACCACGTAAGCCGGCACACTCCGCGCCTCGGCCAACTCGCGGCGCACCGCCCGGAGCCGGTCAAACAATGCCTCGTCACACTCCAGATCCCCGGCCCGGACAGACCGGCTCTTCGGAGCCCGGTCCGCTTTCGCGGCAGCAACCGGTCTGGGAACCTCAATCGTTCGGCGCGACTTCAACGCCTCCATCCCGGCACTCGTCAGCTCCACCGCTTGGAACGGTTCCGTTTGCCGCAGCAGCCCCAGCCGGATCAACTCCCGCCCGAGGCTCTGCCAGTGCGCCTTGGACTTGCCCTTGCCGATCCCATAAGTGGAAAGCCCGTCGTGGCCCCACTTCAAGACATTGGCCGCCCACGAGCCAATGAGCACCTCGGCCACATGGGCCAGGCCCGTGTTGAATCCGCTCCGCTGCCGAATTCGAAACACGCACGAAAGCAATTGTTGGGCTTCCACAGTGGCGTTAACCAGCTCACGAGGGTTCAGGCAGTTGTCGCACCCGGCCGAGCCCGCGCACTCGGTCTCGTCCCAACTCTCTCCAAAATAGCCGAGCAGGACTTTCCGACGACACGCCCCGCTCTCAGCAAAATGCACAATTTGCCGTAACTGACGCATGCCCGCTTCCCTCTCCGCCGGGTCGGTTCGCTCCTCAATGAAGTGCCGGTGCTTGACCACGTCCCCCGGACTGAACAACAGCAGGCACTCCGCATGCAAACCATCCCGACCCGCCCGACCTGTTTCCTGATAATAACCTTCAATGTTCTTCGGCAAATCCGCATGGACGACAAACCGGACATTCGACTTATTGATCCCCATCCCAAACGCAATCGTCGCGCAAATCACCCGCACCTCGTCCCGCAAGAACATCTCCTGGTGCCGCGCCCGTTCCTCAGCCGTTAACCCTGCGTGATACGCCCGCGCGGGAATCCCCACACCGCCAAGCGCCCCTGCCATCGCCTCGGCCCCTTTCCGGCTTTGGCAATAGACAATGCCCGATTCCCCGGGTCGACTCCGCACAAACGCGATCACCTGCCCGGACGCCTTCTCCTTCCCGGCCACCCGATAGACCAGGTTCGGACGGTTAAACCCGCCCACAAAAATGGCGGGCTCCCGCAGTTGCAACTGGGTGACGATGTCCTCCCGGACCTGCCCGGTCGCCGTCGCTGTTAGTGCCAAAACCGGTGTCTCCGGCACCAAATCCCTCAAGCCCGCCAGTTTCCGGTATTCGGGACGAAAATCATGTCCCCACTCGCTGATGCAATGCGCCTCGTCCACCGCAATCAAACCCGGTCGCCACCGCTGGACCGCCTCCCCAAATCCATCCATCGCGGCTCGCTCCGGCGACACATAGAGCAGCCGAATCCGTCCGCGCTCGATCTCCCGCCAACGATCCCGCACCTCCGTTGTTCCCAACGATGAGTTCAAAAATGTGGCCGCCACCCCGGCCGCTTCCAGTGCATCCACCTGATCTTTCATCAGCGCAATCAGCGGACTGATCACCAGCGTTAAGCCCGGTCGAATCAGCGCGGGTAATTGGTAACAGAGCGATTTCCCTCCGCCAGTGGGCAACAAAGCGAACGTGTCCCGGCCTGCCAAAGTTGAGTCGATGATCTCACGCTGCAGCGGACGGAACGAATCGTAGCCGAACGTTCCCTTCAACGCGGTCAACAACGGATCCCTCACCACCGCACTCCAATCTCACTCCACTTCCACTGCGGCCGCCGCATTCAACCCCAGAATCACGGCGTTATTCTCCCCGCGCCGGACTTCGACAACCCCGGCAACCGGGTCAACCCGGACCACCTCGATTGAAGTGCCGGGACGGAGGCCGTGGCTGGAAAGAAAATCGAGAAATCCTCGGTCCTGTTGACGAACCTGGGAAATCGTGACGGTTTTTCCCGGAGGACATGTGTTGAGTGCCACCAGCCGCCGTGAGTCAGACAACTCCCCCGTAGCCCTTGGAATCGGAGCCCCATGCGGATCCAGCGAGGTGTCGCCCAACACCGCTTCCATTTTTTCCAGGACCCGGTCGGAAATCGCGTGTTCCAGAACCTCCGCCTCTTCATGCACCTCCGCCCAGTCCATCCCCAATCGCTCCACCAAATAGAGTTCAATCACCCGGTGACGTCGCAGAACATGCAGAGCCAAACGGCGGCCCCGCGCCGTTAAATCCACCCCGCGCCGCGCCCGATAGCGGACCAGATCGGCTTCGGCCATCATTTTAATCATGGTCGTCACCGTCCCCGCCGTCACCCCGAGTGCGGTTGCCAAGGCACCCAATGCCACCGGTGCGTCCGGAGCCTGCTCGTGCAGCATCCAGATCCGTTTGGCGTAATTCTCAATTGTCGGACTGGCCACACGGTCAACCTGCCAGCCCGCTGCCGGGTGTCGAGTGTGGGAATGCCGTCAGCGACGCCTGACGCGGACCCGACCGACCTGCACCGCGCACATCACCAGAGCCAGGGCCATCAGCGCATAGGTTGATGGCTCCGGAATCGCCGCCGCTATCCAATCCTGATGCGCTGAAACCCGCGTTGCATAGGTGAGGTCTCCGTAAAGTCCATTGTTCGAACCCCCACCCGGCAGCCGCGGATTGGTGCCCCAGGAAGTTACCCCCGCAATTTTCCAAACTCCGCCATCCAAGATAAACGTCGGCCCGCCACTGTCACCCGGTGCGGTGCCGCCTTCCAGGATATTTGCTCCGATCTCCAACCGTTCACTAGCACTGCCGGTTCCCAAAATACTTCCATAAAGCACCGAGCTCATTTGGGTCGCGTCTGTGTCCCAGATATTTCCAGCTACATCAAGGGTGTTGGCATTCGGGTGCGGCCCGCCGCCAGATCCAGCCGGACCGTCGAAGTCGTAAATAATTGCTCCACCGGTAAAGGTGTCCGGACCCACCGTGGCGGACTGGGACGTGACCCGGTCAATCACGTTTGCAATCGCCAGCTTCACCGGGGGATCAACCGGAGCATTATCGACCGTGCCCGTCCCGACACTGCCGAAGCCGACCGTGTAGACCGTCTGGCCCAGTTCCAGAGAACCCGCATACATTTGCGCCGGAGTGATGCCCGTCACCGCCGTCTGCAACCGGAAAACCGCAATATCCCAACCCTGATTCGGCCCGACCTCTGCAGCGGTGATTCCTGTCGGCGGGGTGTTCCAAAACGGATGCTGCGTCAGGGTGGTCAAATCGGCTGTGTAGGAAGACGATCCCAACGTGAACGTCATGGAGGTCACGCCCGGACCCCAGTTGTGCGCCGCCGTCAACACCCATTGATCCGAAATCAGCGTCCCCGTCGCCGTGTACGAGCCGCTTCCATCCGAATATTCCATCAACCCCACCGCCTCGAATGGAGCAAAGTTGGTGTAGTCTACCGCCAAAGCCGCCGATCCCGCTTGGCCCGACTGGCTGCTGTAGGTGAAATCGTTATGATACAAAATCGCCCACCCGCTCGGCAAATTAACGGCAATTGCAACGAATAATAACGCAAGTGAACGCTTCATCATGCACGGCAGTAACACGTCCGCTCGCATCGGCACAAGCTCCAATTTTCCAATGGAAAATCCCCTGGGTTTTTGAATACTGACCGGATGCCAAGTCTTCAGCCTGATCTCGTCGCTCGCACCCGCTCCACTTTCTGTTCCGGAGGCCAAACCTACACCTTCGCCTCCCTGCCCAAACTCGCCGACGCTCTCGGCCAGGACCTTTCCCGCCTCCCCGTCTCCATCCGCATCGTTCTCGAAGCCGTTCTGCGCAAATGCGACAACCTCGCCGTCACTGAGGACAACGTTCGCGCCCTGGCCGCCTGGAACGCAAAAGCTCCCGCAGCCGAGGAAATCCCCTTCACCGTCGCACGCATCGTCCTCCAAGATTTCACCGGCGTCCCCCTCCTTGTCGACCTCGCCGCCATGCGCGATGCCGTCCGTAAACTCGGCAAGAACCCCAAGCTCATCGAACCACTGGTCCCGGTCGATCTCGTTGTGGATCACTCCGTCCAAGTCGATTACGCCGGCACCGAGAAAGCCTTTAACCTCAACCTCCTCGTTGAGTTCCAGCGTAACCGCGAACGCTACCAATTTCTCAAATGGGGCCAGCAAGCATTCGACACTTTTAAGGTCGTTCCCCCCGGTATCGGCATCGTCCACCAGGTCAATCTTGAATACCTCGCCAAAGGCGTCCTAACCGCCAAAGAGCCCGACGGCTCCACCTTGGTCTATCCCGATACCCTCGTCGGCACCGATTCCCACACCACCATGATCAACGGCCTCGGCATCGTCGGCTGGGGCGTCGGCGGCATTGAAGCCGAGGCCGGCATGCTCGGTCAACCCATCTACTTCCTCACCCCGGAAGTCGTCGGCGTCCACCTCACCGGCCAGCTTGGCGACGGCGTCACCGCCACCGACCTCGCCCTCCACGTCACCCAGATGCTTCGCGCCGCCAAAGTTGTCGGTAAGTTTGTCGAATTTTTCGGCGAAGGCGCGCGCGCCCTCTCCCTGCCCGACCGGGCCACCATCGCCAACATGGCTCCCGAATACGGCGCCACCATGGGCTTCTTCCCCGTTGACGAAGAAGCCGTGCGGTAT